>CAZPYW010000014.1:0-15744 GCA_964590095.1 uncultured Oscillospiraceae bacterium
CTTTTTCTGGAGCAGCAGAAAAAGTATGCCGCCGGAGGCTACGGCAGTAGCAAATATGCAGAAGTGTTCTCTACAACGTGAAATGCAGAAACAGAAATCAAATATTTGCACAAAAATGCAGAGCGCCATACGGCGCTCTGCATTTTGCGTATGTATCGGGGCTTAGCCGCCCAGATAGGCTTTTTTGACCGAGTCGCTTTCCAGCAGCTCCTGTCCGCTGCCGGAGAGGACGATGCGGCCGGTTTCCAGAACATAGCCGCGGTCGGCTACGCTCAGTGCGGCCTGTGCGTTCTGCTCGACCAGCAGGATGGTTGTTCCCGCTGCGTGCAGCTCACGGATGATATCAAAGATCTGTTCGACCAGAAGCGGCGCCAGACCCATCGACGGCTCATCCAGCATCAGAAGCTTGGGATGCGACATCAGCGCGCGCCCCATGGCCAGCATCTGCTGCTCGCCGCCGGAAAGCGTGCCGGCAATCTGGTGGCGGCGTTCCTCCAGACGCGGGAAGCGCTTAAAAACGTCTGAGATGTCGGCGCTCAGCGCGGACTTGGGCTGTGTATATGCGCCCATTTCCAGATTCTCCGCGACAGTCATGCGCAGGAAGATGCGCCGTCCCTCGGGAACCTGTGCAAGGCCGTGCTCGACGATCTTGTGCGGTGCAACGCCCTTGAGATCGTGCCCCTCAAAGCTGATGCTGCCGCTGCGCGGATGCAGCAGTCCGGAGACCGTGTTCAAAACGGAGGATTTACCCGCGCCGTTTGAGCCGATCAGCGTCACGATCTCACCCGTGTCGACGTGGAATGAGACGTCCTTGACGGCGTGAATGCTGCCGTAATAGACATGAATGTTATTGACCTCAAGCAGTGCCATCGTTTACGCCTCCTTCTGTTTGCCGAGATACGCCTCGATTACGGCGGGATTCGCCTGAATCTCAGCGGGTGTGCCCTTGGCAATGATCTTGCCGAAGTTCAGCACGCAGATACCCTCGCAGATGCCCATGACCAGATTCATGTCATGCTCGATCAGGAGAATGGCGATCTGGAACATGTCGCGGATCTTGACGATGTTTTCCATCAGCTCGGATGTTTCCGACGGGTTCATGCCGGCTGCCGGCTCGTCCAGAAGCAGCAGGCACGGATTGGTTGCCAGCGCGCGGACGATCTCAAGCCGACGCTGTGCGCCGTAGGGGAGGGAACCGGCCGTGTGATCGGCCAGATCCTGCATGTCAAAAATGCTGAGCAGCTCAAGTGCGCGCTCTTTTGCAATGCGCTCACGCCGCCAGTACTGCGGCAGACGCAGCAGCGCGGTGGCCAGATCGTACTTCATCTCATTGTGCAGACCGATCAGAACGTTATCCAGCACCGTCAGATCACGGAACAGACGGATGTTCTGGAATGTGCGCGCCACACCCATGCGGTTAAGCTGGATGGTGGACATGCCGGCGGTGTCAATGCCGTCAATAAAAATCGTGCCGCGTGTGGGCTGATAGACCTTGGTGAGCAGGTTAAAGACGGTGGTCTTGCCTGCGCCGTTCGGGCCGATCAGACCGGAGATCTCAGTCCGGCCAAGCGCGATGTCAAAGTCGCTGACGGCGCTTAGGCCGCCGAAGTCAATGCCAAGATGGCGCGTTTCCAGAATAGGGCGGTGATCAACGTCACGCTCGGGCAGCAGGTTGGTCGAGCGCATCGGCACCAGTCTGGTTGCGGGACGAATGGGCTTATTCATTTGCTGCGCCTCCCTTGCTCATGGTTTTTTTCGTGGTTTTTGCAGTGGGACGGAAGATCGCGTTGAGCGCCTTTTCCAGCGTGCGCGAGAGCGAGAAGTCATAGCTTCCCAGCAGTCCCTTCGGCCGGAAGATCATCATGATGACCAGCGCCAGCGAATAGGCGACCATTCGATAGTCGGAAACCGAACGCAGCAGCTCAGGCAGGACGGTGAGCACCGTGGCCGACAGAATCGAGCCGAGCATCGAGCCCATGCCGCCCAGAACCACCATGACGAGAATCTCGATCGATTTCATGAATTTGAACGTTGAGGGATACAGCGAGCCAAGATAGCCTGCAAACAGGCAGCCCGCTACACCGGCAAGCATGGCCGAAACGACGAACGCAAGCGTCTTATAATAGGTGGTGGGAATGCCGACGCTTTCGGATGCGATCTCATTTTCACGGATGGAGAGAATGGCGCGTCCGTGGCGAGATTTCATGATGACGTGGATGATGAAGCACGTCAGAACGACACAGATGAAGACCAGCGTGAACGAGGCATACTTGGGGATGCGCTTGAGACCGGCCGCGCCATAGGTGAAGTCAAAGCCGAGGATCGAGTCGATATTGGTCAGAACAACGCGGATGATCTCGCCAAAGCCCAGCGTGATGATGGCCAGATAGTCGCCGCGCAGACGCAGCGCGGGAATACCGATGATCAGACCGAAGATGCCAGCGACGATGGCGCTCAGGACGATGGCGATCACGATATAGGGGATGACGGCTGCGTCATTGCCGGCCTTGAGCAGGTCGGCGGCGGGCGTTGCCTTCATGAAGATGCCGGCGGCATAGGCGCCGACGGCCATGAAGCCTGCATGACCCAGCGGAAGCTGTCCAAGATAGCCGGTTGCCATATTCAGCGAAACGGCAAGAATGATGTTGATGCCGACGGTGGTCAGAATGCCGACCCAGTAGTTGGTGATGACACCGGCACCGATCAGCGTGGTGAGCAGGAACCACAGCGCGACGATCAGAACGGTGTTGATCAGATAGCGCAGCGGCATGGCGATGCGGATGGGCGCGTTCGCACTTTTTTTCTGTTTCATGTCCGCACCTCCTTAAACCTTTTCGGTGACCTTGTGGCCGAGAATGCCGGTGGGCTTGATCAGCAGCACAAGAATAAGAATGGCAAACACAACGCCGTCCTTCCAGACGGAAAGGCCGACTGCCGAGACCAGCGCCTCAAGCAGGCCGATGGCAAAGCCGCCGACCATTGCCCCGGGAATTGAGCCGATGCCGCCCAGAACGGCCGCGACGAAGGCCTTGAGGCCGAGCATCGAGCCCATGGTGGGCGAGGCCTGTGTGTAGGCGCACAGATACAGAACCGAGCCGATACCGGCCAGCGCCGAGCCGACTGCAAAGGTAAAGGAAATGGTCTTGTTCAGGCTGATACCCATCAGCTGTGCAGCGCCCATGTCCTCAGACACGGCACGCATGGCCTTGCCAAGACGGGTACGCTGAACCAGCATGGTCAGGGCAAGCATGGCAGCCACGGTGACGGCGATGGTCACGATGGCGGTATGGCTGATGGTGATGCCGCTGCCCAGCGTGACTGTGCCGGGGAGGATGACGTCCATGCTCTTGGTGTCAGCGCCAAAGATCAGCTGCGCGCCGTTTTCCAGCAGGAACGAGATACCGATGGCCGTGATCAGAAGCGAAAGACGCGGCGCAGAGCGCAGCGGCGTATAGGCGACCTTTTCAATCACAACACCAAGGACGGTACTGGCCAGAACGGCCAGCAGGACGGAGACGATGGGATGCAGATGGAACGTGGTCATGGCGTAAAACGCGGTGTATGCGCCGACCATGATGATATCGCCGTGCGCAAAGTTGAGCAGCAGAATGATACCATAGACCATGCTGTAGCCCAGTGCGACCAGCGCATAGATCGAACCGGTCTGAAGACCGTTAAAAATCTGGGAGATCAGAAGTGACAAATGCCTCACTGCCTTTCTGTATGGATATCCGCGCGGACTGACAAGGGCACATACGCCCTGCTCTTGTCGGTCTGCGCAGCGGGGAGTGCGGAAAGCGCAGCGCGGGGAGGGAAGCAAGGCTTCCCTCCTGCGCCGCCGCGATGGATAATCGGATGGATATGCTGTCGGTTAGCGCGGGAAAAGCGATCAATACATTTCCTTGAAGAGCTCTTCGCCGCCGGTCAGCTCGATGATGGCAACGGACTTGATGGGGTTGTTGTTTTCATCAAAGGCATAGGTGCCGGTGATGCCTTCCACGCCGCTCATGTTCTTGATGGCGTCGATGACAGCCTGCTTGTACTCCTCGGTACCGGCTTCCAGACCGGCCTCTTCGGCGGAGGCAAGCGCGGTGGCCATCAGCATGGCTGCGTCATAGGCGAGGGGCGCGAACATGTTGGGAACTTCCTCAACATCAAAGGTCTCGCAGTAGTCCTTTTCAAACTGTGCAACGGATTCGGTGCCGGGTGCATAGCCGGAGCAGTAGACGGTACCCTCAAGATCCTCAGCGCTTGCAAAGTCCTTGACCGAGCCAAAGCCGTCGCCGCCCATGAACAGGGCCTCACAACCAGCCTGACGTGCTGCGGAAACAGCCTGACCGGCTTCTGCGTAGTAGATCGGGCAGAAGACAACGTCGGGAGCCTTGGCAGCGATGTTGGTCATCTGTGCCTTGAAATCCTTGTCGCCGGAGGCGAAGGCTTCGGTTGCAACGACCTCGAGACCAAGCTTTTCAGCCTCTTCAACGAATGCGTTCTTCAGACCCTCGGAGTAGTCACTGCCGGTTTCATAGAAGACAGCAGCGGTCTTGGCGCCGACCTTTTCAACGGCATAGGCGGCCATTTTCTGACCCTGGAACGGATCGATGAAGCAGGCGCGGAACACGTTGGTGCGGATATCGCCGGTGTCTTCCATCACGGTGACGCCGGTGGCGGTGGCAGAAGCGGTGATCTGGGGCATGTTGTCTTCATAGGTTGCGTCGGCCAGTGCAATGGTCGTGCCGGTCAGAACGGAGCCGACAACAGCGGTGATGTCGTTTTCCTTGGCCAGGTTGTAGGCGTTGACAGCTTCGATGCCGTCGCCCTTGTCGTCATATTCCTTGACAACGACCTGCTTGCCGTTGATGCCGCCGTTGGCATTGAGCTGGTCGAAGTAGAGCATGACTGCATTGCGGACGGGAACGCCGTACTGGGCATAATCACCGGTGGTATTGCCGATAAACGCAATGGTGATCTCGCCGCTGGACTGCGGAGCATCGGAGGCGGCGGGGGTGGACTTCTCGCCGCAGGCGCACAGGCTGCACATCAGCATTGCGCACACCAGTACGAAACACATGACATTACGGAACTTTTTCATTTTTCTTACCTCTTTAGATTTATTTTTCAGCTGAATGCTCAGCGTGAAAGCATGAAAAATGGCTCTGCCTGTTCAGCAGAGCCGGTGTTGAAACCGTCCTAGGCCGCTGCACCTTGCAGCGCCGTTTGGGTTGTCCTGCTGTCAGGCCGGATGAAGTTGTTGCGGAAAATCATAATAATAATGGAGAACATAATAATGGAAATGCCAATAATTACAAGCAGGCCAAACAGACCCAGCAGGCTGCGCAGGCAAAGCATCAGAGAAACAAAAATGGACACGGCAAAAATAGCCGTGTCCAGAATAAGCTCAGATGCAGAAGCGGTGCAGTGCGCAGAAACGGCACAGCACGCAGCCGGTGCGAAACAGGAGGCATCGGCAGAATACGTATTGACATGGTTGGAAGCAAAACGCATCATGGTGACGACTCCTTTCTGTTTGGTTCGTTTTAGGTTGGCATCATTTTAATACTTTGCGCTGCGAAAGTCAAGAAAAATATCGACGGTGTTTTTCATAGAGTCGCACAGGATGAATACGAGCAAATTGTGCTAAATGCACAAAAAATGACGAAACAAATGGAAAACGGAAAAAATGAAAAAAATGCGCTTGACAAATCGGCTTTTTTTTCGTAGACTACCAGCAACAATCAAACACGGCAAAGACGATGAAGAGAAGAGTACACGCAGAGGTACGGCAAAGAGAGCTCCGGTTGGTGGGAAGGAGCGCGGAGGGCTGCGTGGAAGATGGTCTCGGAGTTGCGCACCGACTGCGCTATGGCGCACAGGCTGCGACGGGAGCGCCCGTCATCGCGCGCAGGTGTGTTGGCACTGATAAGGCTGTCCGCGTATGCGGCAGTGAACCAAGGTGGTACCGCGGCGTTTTAACGTTCGCCCTTGATGCAAGTATGGCATCAGGGCGTTTTTTATTTCCCAAAACGGAGGATTCGTATTGTAATGAGTGAAAGCATCATTCAGATTCGTCATCTGAGTAAAGAGTTTGACGGCGGCGCGGTTCATGCGCTGCAGGATATCAATCTGGATATTCATCGGGGCGAGATCTTCGGCATCATCGGCCTGTCCGGCGCGGGCAAGTCCACGCTGGTGCGCTGCATGAATCTGCTGGAGAAGCCGACAAGCGGCGAAATCCTGATCAACGGACAGGACTTGACCCGCCTGCGGCAGCGCGAGCTGCGCGTGATGCGCCGCAAGATCGCGATGATCTTCCAGAGCTTCAATCTGCTGATGCAGCGCACGTGTCTGAAAAATATCTGCTTCCCCATGGAAATCGCAGGTGTTCCGGCGGCTGAGGCAAAAAAGCGCGCTGCTGAGCTGCTTGCGCTGGTCGGGCTGTCGGAAAAGGCAGAGGCCTATCCCGCACAGCTCTCCGGCGGACAGAAGCAGCGTGTTGCCATCGCCCGCGCGCTGGCGACTGACCCCGAGGTGCTGCTGTGTGATGAGGCGACCTCGGCGCTGGATCCCACGACCACGGCGTCGATCCTGTCGCTGCTGAAGGAGCTGAATCAGAAGCTTGGCGTGACGGTCATCGTGATCACCCATCAGATGAGCGTGATCGAGGAGATCTGCTCGCGTGTGGCCATTCTGGATAACGGCGTTGTCGCCGAACAGGGTGAGGTGGAGGCCATCTTCTCCAACCCCACCACGGCGGCTGCCAGACGGCTGGTCTATCCCAGCGGCGTGAGCGCCGACCAGTACCCGCCGTCCTCGCGCGCGGTGCGTATTTCGTTTAACGGCGGCACGGTCTATCAGCCGCTGATCGCGTCACTTGCCATTGACTGCGGCGTCAAGGTCAGCATTCTGGCCGCTGATACGCGCAGTATTGAGGGAAAATCCTTCGGCACGATGCTGCTGAGTCTGCCGGATGATGTCAATGAGGCTGCGCGGGCGCTGAACTATCTGCGCACACAGCCGAATATCACTGTAGAGGAGGTTGAGGAAGATGGCTGAGCTGTTCACTGCTGAATTCTGGGTGAAATATGGCGGCCTGTTGATGGAGGAAACGTGGAGCACACTGGTGATGCTGTTCGTCTCAACGTTTTTCGCCTATCTCATCGGCCTGCCGCTGGGCGTCCTGCTCACGGTGACGGGGAAGAACGGCATCCTGCCCTGTAAGCCCGTCAATCAGGTGCTCGGCTGGGTCATCAACGTCGGCCGCTCGCTTCCGTTCATGATTCTGATGTGCTCGATTACCGGCTTTACAAGCGCCATCGTCGGCACCTTCATCGGTGTGCGCGGCGCAATCGTCCCGCTGGTCGTTTCGGCTGCGCCGTTTATCGCGCGCATGGTCGAAAGCTCTCTGGCCGAGGTGGACGGCGGCGTGGTCGAGGCTGCTCAGTCGATGGGCGCGTCTCCGCTGCAAATTGTCTGCAAGGTCTATCTGCCCGAGGCGGTTCCGTCGCTGGTGCTGGGCGGGTCGATCTCGATCATCACCATTCTTGCCTACACGGCCATTGCCGGCGCCATCGGCGCGGGCGGCCTGGGCGACCTGGCGCTGCGCTATGGCTACCAGAGAAAAATCGCGTCGGTCAATCTGATGACGATCATCCTGCTGGTCGTGCTGGTGCAGATCATTCAAACCGTATTCAGCCGTTTGTCGGCAAAGATCGACAAGCGGATCACAAAAGAAAGTTCAGAAAAATCAGTCTGACTTTCCCGCAACTATCCATTGGAGGTAAAAAACATGAAAAAGAATCTGATCGCGCTTATCCTTGCCCTGACGCTGCTGCTGTGCCTGACCGCCTGCGCGGCAAAGAACGAAACCACCACGCTGAAGGTCGCTGCATCCTCTACGCCGCACGCCGAAATCCTGGCACAGGTCAAGGACGTGCTTGCCGAGCAGGGCATCGAGCTGGTCGTCACGGAATACGGCGACTACATCGTTCCCAACACCGCTGTGGAAGATGGCCTTGAGGACGTCAACTACTTCCAGCATCAGCCGTATCTGGATCAGTTCAACGCGGAAAACGGCACCCATCTGGTCAGCGTTGCCGCCATCCACTATGAGCCGTTCGGCATCTACCCCTGCAAGACCAAGAGCCTGGACGCCATCCCCACCGGCGCAACGGTTGCCGTTCCCAATGACGCCACCAACGAGGCGCGCGCACTTCAGCTGCTTGAGGCCAACGGCCTGATCACCCTGCGCGAGGGCGCAGGTCTGAACGCCACGCCGAACGACATCGTTGACAACCCCTATGCGCTGGAATTCCTTGAGCTTGAGGCCGCCATGCTCCCCACCGTCACCACCGAGGTCGATCTGGCTGCCATCAACGGCAACTTCGCCCTGCAGGCAGGCTTCTCCTCTGCAAAGGACGCCATCGCGCTGGAGGATGCAGATTCTGAGGCTGCACAGACCTTTGCCAACATCATCGTTGTCAAAGAGGGCAATGAGGAAAATGAGGCTGTCAAGGCTCTGATCGAGGCGCTCAAGTCCGACGCTGTCCGCGACTACATCAACAACACCTACAGCGGCAACGTCCTGCCGATCTTCTGAGCAGGCTGCGCGCAGTTCATCCGATTCCATAGAAAATCCCGCATGGCCAGCCATGCGGGATTTTTGTCTGCCTGATATAGCACCTGTACCCATGGGCGCAGCGTTTGCGCCACGGCGCAAACGCTGCGGGGTTTTTGAATGTGCAGATATCCTGCGCCGGTGGCGCAGGATATCGTGAACGGTGCGACAGCGATTCCGGAGGAAATACCGGAATTGCGTATCGGCTGAAACCCGTGTCAGATGATGTTCTGGATACCGGCCGCCTTGGCCTCATCTGCGGCGTGCAGCAGCTCACGCAGGCTGTCGCCCGCGAGAATGCGCGCGTACATGTCAAGGATAAGTGCGGCAAGCTCGCTCGATTCCTCCAGCGTGGAGACCTCGCGCAGGACGCGCTTTGCAGCGTCCATGCCCTGCTCCATGCCCTCGGCCTCACTGATATAGCGGCGCAGACCGGCCGCAGCGCCAACGGCGATATACGCGGGCGTCACGCCCTGCTCCAGACACAGCAGGCTCGAGCCGATCAGACGGTCGGCGGGCGCCAGCTTTCTGCCCGGGTCGCCGCCCACGCGCGCGCAGGTATCCATCAGAGCGGCGTTGGTGAAGCGGTGCAGCAGATCAGTGATGTGCAGTACGAGCTTTTCCAGCTCAACGCCGTATTTGCGGCTGAGCGCCATGGCGCTTTCCAGCATGGCGTTTTGCACCAGCACGCGCACCTCGGGCACGTCGATGGACTGGCAGATGTAATCCAGACCCAGAATGTCGCCCAGATAGGCGCAGGTCGCGTGTCCCATGTTGTGGACATAGAGCTTGCGCTTGATGTAGAAGTCAAACGGCGCAAACGGAACCATGTTTTTGATCTCGGGGATCTCGCCCTTGAATGCGGCCTTGTCCGTGGGGAGGAAGCCATAGCGCTCAACGCAGACGCGCATTGGGTCGCCATCCTTCATTTCCTCGGTCTGCACGGGAACCATACGGCCGATGGAGGCCTCGACCAGACCGACGCGCTCGTCAAACAGCTTGATCTCATCCTCGGTCAGAAGCTCCTTGAGCATCTTCTCCACGACCAGATTTGCGTCCATCAGGTTTTCGCAGATGATGATGTTCAGCGGCTTGTCCGTGCGCGCCCAGCGCTTTCTCAGACCCGCGACGATGTTGCCGACGATGAACTTGAGAATGCGCGCGCCAACGGCGGTTGCCATGATGTCACAGTTTGCGATGGCCTCGGAAGCGGCCTCCTGATCGTTGCCGTTGACGGCAGTGACATGCTCGACCCAGACGTCCTCATGTCCGGCGCTGGACACATAGCGCACCGGATAGCGGTGATTTTCCTGAAGCGCCTTGACCACCGGCTCGGCCACGTCGATAAACGTCACCTCATAGCCGGACTGGCTCAGCAAAGCGCCGATGAAGCCGCGGCCAATGTTGCCGCCGCCGTACATAACTGCCTGTTTCATGTTTTTACGCCTCCGCTTTATTCTGCTTTGTAAAGATCATACAGTCTCAAGACCTCATCAGCCGTCTGCACGCCGTCAGATGCGCTGACCTCGCTGAGAGAGGCCGCCGCGCTGCACGCGCCAAGCTTCAGTGCCTCGGGCAGCGATTTGCCGCTTTCAGCGGCGTAGAGCACGCCCGCGCAGAACGCATCGCCCGCGCCGACGGTACCCTTGATATAGCCCTTGGGGAGCTTGAGGCTCTTGAATTCATAATAATTGCCGTCAGCGTCCATGCCGCAGCCAAGCTCCGGACAGTGGATGACCGCCCAGGTGGAAACGCCCAGCTCATGCAGGCACGTGAGCGCAGCCTTCATATTTTCCACATGGAGCGTGCCGTCGTCGTCGCGCAGGGTGACACCGGTGGTCTGCTGCGTTTCCAGCTCATTGATGATGCAGTAGTCGGTGTATTTCAGCGCCGGCGTGACCAGCCGCTGGAAGCGGTCACCGGACTCGGAGACGACGTCGATGGAGGTCTTCATACCGGCGTTCTGTGCGCGGTGGAGCAGACGCGCCATCTTTGTGCCGTATTCTGCGTCAGGCTCATCCAGCGCGGGGAGCAGCAGAATGTAGCCGATGTGGAAAATGTTTACGTCCAGCTTGTCCCAGTCGATGTGCTCCTCGCCGTAGTAGGCGTTTGCACCGGCGTGCTGAAAGAAGGTACGCTCTTTGGTCTGGTTGTTGGACATGACGGCGGTAAAGGACGTGCGGCCGTCGCGCTTGACCATGGACAGGTCGATGTTGGGGTACTTACCAAGCTCGGACAGGACGAAATCGCCCTCGCCGTCGTGGCCTGCAAAGCCGGATGCAACCAGATGCATGGACGGGTCAAGCTTTGCAATGTCCGTGATGGTGTTGCAGACCGAGCCGCCGGTGGACTGTGTGATGCCCTCAGTGATGTGCGTCAGTTCATTCTGCTTCGGCCATGTTTCGATGGGATAGGTGATGTCCACGATCATGTTGCCTGCGCAGCAGATGCCTTTTTTCATTGCCATTCCTCCAAACACGTTTATGTTTTTATTTTTACATTCTTTTTAATAATATATCAGCTTTCCCCACGTTTGTCCAGCGCTTTCACGCGCCTGACAGAGATTCTTCCAGCAGGACAACGGCGTGCGCCGCGATCCCCGCGCCGCTTCCGGTAAAGCCGAGGTGCTCCTCGGTGGTGGCCTTGACGCTGACGCGCGAGACGTCCGTTTGCAGCGCAGCCGCGAGGTTCACGCGCATCTGCGCAATGTACGGCGCAAGCTTTGGCCGCTGCGCGACGATGGTTGCATCCAGATTGCCCAGCCGATAGCCGGTTTCGTGCAGCAGCGCCGTGACCTGGCGCAAAAGCGCCATGCTGTCGGCGCCAAGATAGCGGTCGTCGTTGTCGGGAAACAGCTTTCCGATGTCGCCCAGCGCCGCCGCGCCCAGCAGCGCGTCCATGACCGCGTGGAGCAGCACGTCTGCGTCTGAGTGACCGTCAAGCCCCTTTTCAAAGGGGATATCCACGCCGCCCAGAATCAGCCGCCTGTTTTCGGTCAGTCGGTGGACGTCGTAGCCGTGTCCAATGCGCATGCTTCCCGCTCCTTCCAGATCAGGCGCGCCAGCTCAAGGTCGACCGGCGTTGTGATCTTGATGTTTTCATCTGTGCCGCCCGTCAGCATCACCCGCATGCCCAGCGCCTCAACGGCAGAGCAGTCATCGGTGATGGCAAGCGCCTTGTCCTGTGCGTTTTGCAGCGCTGCGCGCAGCAGGTCTGCGTCAAAAATCTGCGGTGTCTGGACGGCAAACAGGGTGCTTCGGTCGGGTGTCTGCGAGACCTCGCCGCCGGATGAGACCTTGATGGTGTCCTTGACCGGTACGGCGGGAGCCGCGGCAGCAAATTTGGCGGCCTTGGCAGCTGTGGCCGAGATGATCTCGGGCGTGATGAGCGGGCGCGCGCCATCGTGGACGGCGATCAGCTTTGTGCCGTCTGAGACGGCAGAAATGCCCGCGCAGACCGACGCGACGCGCGTGTCACCGCCGCAGACGACCATGCGCACACGGGAAAAGGACGCGCAGAGCGTGGAGACCTGCTCAAGCAGCTCACGCCGCGTGACGACCACGATCTCATCGATCAGCTCACACGCCTCAAAGGCGGCAAGCGTCCGGCAGAGCACCGGCTGGCCGCACAGATCGGCCAGAATTTTGTCCACACCGCCCATGCGCGAGGCTGTGCCCGCCGCGACGATCACGGCTGCGCAATAGGGATGGCGGTATTTGCGTTTGAGATGGCGCGCGTTTTTATAAAGACTGCTCAGCTTCATACCAACACTCCTGTCATTTCAGTTCGTTTACCAGCTGTTTGAAGGTCTCGCCGCGAACCATAAAGTTTTTGAACTGGTCAAAGGCCGCGCAGGCAGGGGAGAGCGTGACGATATCGCCCGCAGCTGCGTGCCGCTGTGCAAGCGCCACGGCCTCACGAAGGGTCGAGGCCTCCACGATCTCGGGCTGCTGCGCAGCATATTCCGGCGCCTGCTCGACAGCCGCGCGAATCTTGGCGGCGGTTGCGCCGCAGAGAATCAGCGTTTTGACATGCGCGCAGATCTCGGGCCCCAGCACGTCAAAGGGGATGTGCTTATCATACCCGCCCGCGATCAGAATGACAGGCCGGTCAAAGGCGTGCAGCCCCGCGATGGTACGCGTGGGACTGGAGGCGATGGAGTCGTTGTAATAGCGCACGCCATGCAGCTGGCGCACCAGCTCAATGCGGTGCTCAACGCCGCCAAAGCTGCGCGCCACAGCGTCGATGTCGCTGTCGGCTGCAAGCCCCTCGACCGCGCAGGCTGCGGCCATGTAGTTTTCGATGTTGTGAACGCCGGGGATTTTGATATCGGCGGCGGGCATGATGGCCGTGCCGTCGCGGAGAATCACGCCGTCACTCAGGTATACGCCATGCGCGGGGACTGCCTTGCGTGAGAAGAACGTGACAGCGCCCTTTGCCTCGGAGGCAAAGCCGCGCGTAATATCGTTGTCCAGATTCAGGACGAGCTTGCCCGCTGCACTCTGGTGCAGGAAGACGTTCTTCTTTGCCGCGACGTATTCCTCCATCCCGTGGTGCATATCCAGATGGTTTGGCGCGAGATTCGTCACGACGGCCACGTCAGCCGAGCGCGTCATGGTCATCAGCTGGAACGAGCTGAGCTCGACGACAACGATGTCATCCGGCTGCATCTGTTCGGCCAGCGGCAGAAGCGGCGTGCCGATGTTGCCGCCGACCCAGACGCGCCGCCCCGCATGCTCCAGAATTCGGGCGATCAGCGTGGTTGTGGTGGTCTTGCCGTCAGAGCCGGTGACGGCGATGATCCGGCAGGGGCAGACCTCAAAAAATGCCTCCATCTCGCTGGTCAGTACCGCGCCCTGCGCCGTCAGGCGCGCGATGGGCGCAAGATCAGGCCGCATGCCCGGGGTGCGGAAGATCACGTCTGCGACCAGTCCGTCCAGATATCCCGCACCGACGCGGAGCTGCGCGCCCTGCGCTTCAAGCGCGAGAACGTCGCTGTCCAGCTTTTCACGCGGCGTTTTGTCACAGGCCGTGACCTGTGCACCGGCCTGAAGCAGCATCCGGATGAGCGGGCGATTGCTGACGCCGATCCCAAGGACGGCAACGCGCCGTCCGCGCAGACGGGAAAAATACTCTGCAACAAGATGATTCATGATACAGCCTCTTCTACAATCAGAAATTCCTGATTTGATTATAACGGAATCAAAAGACAATTGCAATCTATTTGACAATTTCACCGGAAACAGATAGAATATATACGCGACCGGGACGGACAGTCGCGGGCACAGCGCCGAAAGGCCGTGCATGAGGAAAGTCCGGGCTCCACAGGGCAAGGATAACGGGTAACGCCCGCCCAGAGCGATCTGAGGAAAAGTGCAACAGAAATAAACCGCCAGCTGCGGTCTGCCGTCAGCGGGCAAGGGTGGAAAGGTGCGGTAAGAGCGCACCCAATGGCGTGTGAAAGCGTCCATTGCTGTAAACTCTATCCGGAGCAACACCCCACAGGAGGTAAGGTCTGCCCGACTGCCTCCGCTCGGGTGGCTTGAGCGCACCGGCAACGATGCGCCTAGATAGATGACTGTCGATTACAGAACCCGGCTTATAGACCCAGTCGCAGGATACCGGCAAAGCGGAAACGCTTTGCCGGTACATTTTTTCTGCGATGCGAAAAAATACTTGACAACTTTCCTTGTCAGTGCTATGATCTGGTTGACAAGAATAATTGTCAAAATGCAAAAAATAATTGTCATTCTATCGGGAGGTGAGCGTGTGCCGCTGCATAATCGGCTTAAGGAATTCCGCGCTGCAAAAAGCATCAACCAAAGCGAGCTGGGACAGCTTGTCCACGTTTCGCGCCAGACGATCAGCATGATCGAGCGGGGCGATTATTCTCCCTCTGTCACGCTGGCGCTGAAGCTTGCGCACGTGTTCGGCGTGCCGGTGGAAGAAATCTTTTCCTATGAGGAGGAAACGGAAGTATGAAACAGAAAGTCAAAAGTGAAAACAGGCGGGCGCTGCCGCTGTTTCTGGTGATCGTGGGCTGCTCGCTGGTGCTTGGCGTGCTGTTCGGGATGGCTGCTGTAAAATCGGACGGCGCAGACTGGAAAACGGTATTTACCGCAGCGCTCACGTGGTTCTTTGCGCACTGCTCGTCGTGGCTGCTGCTGGCGCTGACGGTTTCGATGCTGGTGGTGGGACTGGCCAGCTTGTCGCGCGCGAGGAAGCAGATCGCTGCGCTGGAGCAGACCGAGGACGGCGACGCCGCGCCCGCCGACCATACGCTTTCTGCCGGTATCAACTATATGTCTCTGGCGCAGATCGTCGGCTTTTTCCTGTTTGCGGCGGTGATGTGCGGCGTACCCGAGATGGGGCTCGTCAGCTTTCTGGTTGGCCTTGTCTCATTTATCGCGCTGCTGGTGGTCGTGATGGTGATGACGCAGCGGCTGGTCGATCTTGCAAAGCGCCTCTATCCCGAAAAGCGCGGCAGTGTCTACGACGTCAAATTCCAGAAAAAGTGGCTGGACAGCTGTGATGAGGCCGAAAAGGCCGTAATTGCACAGGCGGCGTTCAGCGCCTACAGCGCGACCAATACGGTTTGCCTGCTGCTGTGGCTGGCGTTTGTGCTGGGGCACATGCTGTTTGACACGGGACTGCTGCCGATCTTTGCGGTGTCCCTGATCTGGTTTGTCAGCTTCGCAGCCTATTGCAGCAAGGCTGCAAAGCTGGAAAAGAGCGGCATTCGCTGAAAAACGGAATAAGATACGCGTCCCGCCGGATTTTCCGGCGGGACGCGTTTTTTATCCTGCTTCTATGGTGATCTGTTCGCCGTCAGAGGAGGCGGCGATGGATGCGATCGGCTTCTGGAAGCTCTCAATGATCTTCTCTGCGATCGGATCCTCCAGCTCGCGCTGGATGGTGCGGCGCAGGTTGCGCGCGCCATAGGTGACGGAGTAGGACTTCTTCACCAGTGCGTCGATCAGCGCGGTGTCCCACGTAAAGTGGATGCCGCGCCCGTCCAGCGACTGCTGCAGTTCGCGCAGCATGATCTCGGCAATGCCGCGGAAGTTTTCCTCGCTCAGGCGGTTGAAGCACACGACCTCATCCACACGGTTGATAAACTCCGGCCGCAG
>CAZPYW010000015.1:0-15710 GCA_964590095.1 uncultured Oscillospiraceae bacterium
CGCCGCCTGCGCGGCAGAAAAGGAGAAGAGAAGAAAATGAAAAAGTTCTTTGCTGAGTTTAAGGAGTTTATCTCCCGCGGAAACGTCATGGACATGGCCATCGGCGTGATCATCGCCAGCGCGTTCGGCAAGATCACAACCAGTCTGGTCAACGACGTGTTCATGCCCTTTATCGGCTGGCTGATCGGCGGAATCGATCTGGCACAGCTGAACATCACGCTTGCCCCCGCTGTTCTGGATGAGGCCGGCGAGGTGATAAAAGAGGCCGTTGTGATCGGCATCGGCACATTCCTGACCACGGTGATCGACTTTATTCTGGTCGCGTTTGTGGTCTTCCTGGTGGTCAAGACGTTTAACGCCGCGAAGAAGCGTCTGGAAAAGCCCGCCGCACCGGCCGAGCCCGAGCCCGAGGCTGAGCCGGAGCCCACAAAGGAAGAGCTGCTGCTCACCGAGATCCGCGACCTGCTGAAAAAGCAGTAACGATCATCCGTTCTGCTTTCCATTCCGCACTGCAAGCCGGACAGATCTGCTGGTCTGTCCGGCTTTTCCTGTTTCCCCTGGCAAAGCGCGCGGCATGTCCGGCTTTTCCTGCGTATTTGCACCAGAGCTTCCGGTCAGTTCCGCTGTCCGGCTTGTTTGAAGCTTTTTGTACACGGATATGAACAGGGCGCAAAACCCTGCCCGATTTTCGTTGCTTTTTTCGACAAAATCAGCTATGATAGAGACGAACAGAAATTTCCATGATTTTTCAGCGCACAGGGGAAAAGCTAATACCCACGGCAGGCACACGTTTTCACGGCGCTCGTCCAGAAGTCCGGAAGCGCATAGCCCTGCGCCCCAAGCGACACCTTATGGCGCACGCAACTAGAGAAATTGCCTGAACAGGAGGGCATTATCATGACAAATCAGGAAACCAACTCGATTCTCGCGCTGCTGCAAGCTCTGCCCCAGCCGGTGTTCTGCGCGCAGGACGGCAAGGTCTGCTTCTGCAATCTTGCCGCGCAGGAGCAGCTTGTCCGAACCGGCGAGCCGGTCACGGCCTATCTTTCGCAGGAGGACGGCCTGTACGATTCGATTACACCGGACATGCCCGCACAGCTGAGCGTCCGGCTGGCCGGAAAATGCTGCAGCGCAAGCGTCCATGACCTTGGCGATGTGCGCGTTTTTATCGCGGAAGCGCCAGACTCTGACACGCTGCGCGCCGACACGCTGCTTTCCGTCTCGCGCGGCATGACGGGCGCGCTGACCAGCCTGTTCGCCAGTGCCGAATCGTTTTTTCCCATTTTGGAGGAGACCGAAAACGACGAATACCAGCGCCACATGAGCGAAATGAACCGCGCCATGTATCAGCTGCTGCGTCTGCGCTGTAATCTGACGGACATGTACGCCGCCATGAGCGGCGAGCTGCGCCTGCATCGGGAAAAGGTCGAGATCGTGCCGTATTTTGACGACCTGTTCTATCAGCTGCGCCACCTCTGTCTGGATGCCGGCGTACAGCTTGACACCACGCTCCCGCCGCGTATTTTCCCCGGCTGGATCGACAAGCAGCGTGTGGAACAGCTGATCTTGATGCTTCTGAGCAATGCCCTGAAATACGCAGAAAAGGGCGACACGCTTTCGCTGCGCGTGGACCGCATGGGCGAGCGCATTCTCATCCGCCTCAGCGACAGCGGCGCCGGCATGGACGCGGGCATTTTGTCCACGGCATTCTCGCGCTATGACCGGACGGTACAGCTTGAGGACGCGCGAAACGGCGTCGGCCTTGGTCTGCCCATTGTGCGCCACATCGCGCGGCTGCACGGCGGCGCGGTCATGCTGCAGGCCGCACCCGACGGCGGCACCTGTGTGTCCGTTTCCCTCTCGATCAAAGCGCCCGATGAGCCTGAGCGCAGTCTGAAAAGCCCCGTTGCTGCCATGGACTATGCGGGCGGCTTCCGCCACGATCTGATCGAGCTGTCGGTTGTCCTCCCGCGCGAGACGTATGACACGCGAAACATCGATTAAAGCGCCAATTTTCTATGCAAATCCAGCGCAAAAGGCAGACCATCCGGTCTGCCTTTTTTGTGCGCATTTCCGCTGCGGCGTTTCATGTGAAACACTGCTCTGCTTATGCGCGGTAGAGCTTTGCCGTAATCAGTCCCGCCGCCAGCACCACAAACGACACCAGCAGCAAAAGCAGCGTCTCGCTGCCCGCCATGCGCGCCGCGCCGCCGTTTGCGTCGGGCGCAGCGTTCTGTAGCTGCGGCTGCGCGGGTCTTGATGCCATTTCGCCATTTTCATCGGGTACATCCTCCGGCGGGTGGGGCGCAGCCTCGCGCGTCAGCGCATCGTCCGGCGTGTCATCCGGCACACCGGCGGGTAACTCGGAACGCCTGTCTCCGGACGGCTGCTGATCTTCCTCCGGCGGGTTGCCGCCTTCCTCCCGCGCATCCGGACGGAAATCCGCGTCAAATTCGCCGTCCTGCGGCTGTCCGCCGCCAAAGCCGCCCATGCCGCCGCCCATCGAGCCCATGTCTGAAAGCGTCAGGCCGCTTGCGTCAGCATAGCGCTGCTGCTGCGTGGTTTCGCCCGTTTCCAGCTGTTTTTCGATGCTCTCGGTGCGCAGCTGGCAAAACCTGCGCAGCGTCTGCACGCCAAGCTCAAATTCGTCGGCCGTGTAAAACGCTGTCGGGTCGCGCGAGATATACGGCGCGATCAGGGTATAGGCGCTGTCGATCAGGCGCTCGATGTCGACCTCTGACAGGAATTCCGCAAACAGTGCATGGTACGCCTCCGTGTTACGCTCGCTTGACAAAATCCAGCTCCACATCGGGCGGTCCTCGTCTGTGCCGCCGCTGATGGGCGCGTCGATGGGCGCATTGACGGCGCTGTCGGCATCTGTCGCCTGGAACGTGCCAAAGGCCAGATTATAGTCCCAGGGAATCATCGAAAGCACGCCGTCCTTTTCATACAGGTAATAGTTATGCACCATCGAGCCGGTGTAGCTGTCGCCGTTACAGACAAAGTTGTGGACGACAAAATACCGCATGACCTGTTCCGCGTCCACGGCGTCTTCCGCGTCCGCGCCGGACAGCGTGCGCAGCGCCGCGATCAGGCGCGTCTGGTCAGCCTGTGTCACGTCCGTCTTGGCGCTGTCCCAGATATTCTGATAGCTCTCAGGCGCGTCATCGATGTATTGCAGCTTGACATCCGACGCGCCCATGCCGCCGCGCGCCATATCCGACACGCCGTCAAAGCCGTCCATGTCCGGCAGATTGCCCGCCAGCTCCGGCAAAAGCGCCTGCGCAAGCGCGATCGATTTGTCCATCCCGAGCTTTTCCGCCAGCGAAAGGAGGGTCTGCATCGTGATGCTTGTAAAGTCCACGCCGTCAAGCAGGCTTTCATCCAGTCCCTGCGCGCGGAACGCCTCACGGACGGTCTGCTCTTCGACCGAAACAGAAGCGCCGCGCAGCATATCCGTCGGATTATCTCCGTTTCCGTCCGATTTGTCGGGTGCTGCTTGATGCTGCGCGTCATCCGGCGCGGCGGCAGGGAAGTCGGGCGCGGCTGCGCCGTCCGCGTCAAATTGGAAATCACCCATGTCAAATTCTCTGCCGTTTCCGCGGCCGCCGCCCATGCTCATGCTGTCGGGCTTATAGAGCTCGCCATAGTCCGCGCCGTAATTGCGCTGTAAAAACGACTCCTCCACGCCCTCAACGGCCAGATACAGTCCCCAATCCGCGCCGTTGACCGTGATGTAGACATAGCTGCAAAGCGGCGCGTTCACGCCGAAGGCATCCATCATGGTGTAGGTCAGATAGTCCTTCATCATCGTCGCGTCCTGAATCAGGTTGTTCAGACACAGCTTATCCAGTCCATGATATGTCTTACCCTTGTCATAGTGGTCAAATTCCAGCTTAAAGCTGTAGCGCTCGCTTCCCAGCGCGGCAACCGTGGAGAGCGAGGTGTTGCCCTTGGCGCGCAGGCCGACATTTTTATACGCCTCGCCGTCGATCACCACGCTGGCCGCGTAATATTCTTCGCTGGTTGCGTTCCGGATAAAATCCTCCCAGTCATCCATCACGATGTCCAGCGTATGGACGCGGCTGCTGTCAAACAGCCGATCTTCATACCCCATGCTGCGCGCGACAGAAAGCACGCCGGTTCCGGCTGCATACATGACCAGAAGCGCCAGCACCAGCATCAGCGCCGTCAGCGCCCACGCGAGCTTTTCAAATCTTCTGCTTCCCGACATACTCAGCTCATATATTCGCCGTTGTAGGCGACAAGCACGGCACTTGTCACGCCGTCCATGGCGCAAAGGCCGTTTACAAAGTCGGTGTTTCCGTTTTTCAGCCGAAGCTCAATGTTCAGCTCGACCGTGCCGGCGGTGGCCGTCTTGCCCTTGACGCTGGACTTTACCACGTGCTCGGCAAGATACGCGCACGCGCGCTGCTCGGCCTCATAGCCGGTACAGCTGAGCACCAGCATGTACGGCCGCGTATTTTGCGTCCGGTTGACGAACAGCAGCAGCACCAGGCCGATGCAGACGCTCCCGATCACGGCCAGCGGAATCATGCCTGCCGCCAGAATAATGCCCGCGCCGATTGCCCAGAACAAAAACGCGATATCCAGCGGATCCTTGATGGCGGTGCGGAAGCGCACAATCGACAGCGCACCGACCATACCAAGTGAGAGCACCACGTTGGACGTAACGGCCAGAATCACCGTCGCCGTGATCATGGTCAGCGCGATGAGCGTCGTGCCAAAGCCCGCGGAATACATTACGCCGCGATACGTCTTCTTATAGATCAGAAAAATGAACACACCGACGCAGAACGAAAGCACCAGCGTCAGCACCATGTCCAGCACACTGACCGAGGTCACGTTCTCAAGAAAGCTGGACTTGAAAATGTCGTTGAATGTCATGGAAATTCCTCCTGTTTTTATGCTTACTCATACATGCGGCAGGCCGCATACTTGGAAAACGCCGCCGCGTGGCGGCTGTCCAGCTGAATCGCGCCGCGCACCACCTCCGGCAAAAAGCCGTCCCATTTGACCTCAAGCACGCACGGCGCGTCGGGGATGGGAATGGTGGGGCAGGAAGCACTGAAAAAGTCAGTACTGCGCAGTCCCGTCCGGATGTCATAGTCCAGCGTCACGCGGACGTTTCCGGCAGGGTGGACGAACGGCTCGCGCGTATAGTCCACGATCACCGCCGGACGCAGCCGCGCGGACTGTACCTGCGCGTAAAATTCGCGCAGAAACGCGTCGCTGCTCTGCGCGAGCCACGAAACATCGCCGTCTATGATCGACTGCACCTGCGCGCGCGTCAGATCGGCGGCGGTTTTACAGCCAAGTGCGCCGCGCTTGTATTTTCGCTCGAGATGGATGACGCGCGTGTCATGGTCATACATGCGGATGCGGTATTTTTCGCGGACAAGCGCGCCATCCAGCTTTTCGCGCAGCGCCCGATCGTCCGGCGTGTCAAAGTAGAGGCTTCGGATGGTGTAGCGGCCGTTTTTTGCGTGGCTGTCCGGCCGCAGCACGGCGCGCAGCCGCTGCCGCAGGAGCAGCATGTCCGTTTGGCTGATTTCCAGCTTGACCTCATGGCGAAGCTGCAAGCAGATCACTCCTTTCTATCACTGTGATGTACGTGCATATCATACGCGACAAAGCTGAAAGGGAGCTAAAAAGAGGCCAAAAAATCCGCCCCGACGGCGCGCCATCGGGACGGAGGTGGAATATTCTATGAGCTTTTGGCCTTTTTGCCCGAACAGGCAGGGCTTCTGCAAAAAAGGGCGCGCTGCAAACGCAATGCAGCGCGCCATTTGTGCGTTGTCTCAGCCCTTCACGCCGCCGCCGGTAATGCCGGCAACGATTTTTTCGGAAAGGAACAGGTACAGAATGAAGGTGGGCAGGAACACGATCATGACCGATGCAAACAGGCCTGCCCAGTCGCCGGTATAGGTCATGGAGGTGATCATGTTTTGCAGTCCCATGGACAGTGTCCGAATCTTGTCGTTGCCGTTTGCAAAAATCAGGGCAATGAAGTATTCGTTCCAGATGTTCATGAAATTGAAGATCGTCACGGTAATAATACCGGGCGAGGCCATGGGAATCATGATCTTCCACATGGCTCTGTTTTCCGTACAGCCATCCATCAGCGCGGCCTCAGCCAGAGAGGACGGGACCGTTGAGAAGAAGGACGTGAGGAAAAAGACGGTATATGGGAGATTCAGCGTGGTGTAGAGAATAATCAGCGTGCTGATATGGCCGACCATATTGGCTTTGACAAACCAGATATAGATAGGGATGATCAGCATGACCTGCGGCACGCTCATGCCCACAACAAAGCTGTTGAGCGTGAGCTTTTTGCCCAGGAACGTCTTCTTTGCCAGCACATAGGCCGCCGGTGCGGCGATCAGCACGATCAGCGCACAGGAGACGCCGGTTGTGAGAATGCTGTTTGCAAAGTAGTTGCTGACGTTGTTGTTTTTCCACGCGTTGATATAGTTTTCAAAATGGAAGCCGGAGCTCAGCAGCTTATCGGAGAAAATCTCCTTTGTGGTGCTCAGCGAGGCCAGAACAATCCAACCAAGCGCGGCCGCCCAGAATACAACCCACAGAACCAGCGGGATGTAGCGCAGGGCACCGACGATGGTGCTGCCATTGAGACGATGCTTGCGTTTCATCAGTATTCCAGCGCCTCCTCTCTGAGAAGCCGGTCAAGAACGATATGTACCACCAGCACGATGACGGCGATCATCACGCCGACCGCAGCGCCGCCGCCAGCGTCTACGGCCGCAGCAACGCCGGTACCGCCAAAGACCTTGTCATACAGGAAGTAGACCGGTGTGACCGTGGCGGTGGAGATTCGGCTGGAAAACATTTTTGCCCACGTGAAGAAGTTCACTGCGCCAACCGTCCACAGCGTCAGTGCGGTACGGAATACGTCCCGAATCAGGGGGAAGGTCAGCTTCCAGAACTGAACCCAGGGACTGGCGCCGTCGATGCGGGCGCTTTCATAAAGGTCGCCGGGGATGCGCTCGATACCGGCGAGGAAAATCAGCATAAAATAGCCAACGGAACCCAGAACATAGGACAGCAGCATGCCCCAGAACAGATAGGTGGGGCTGGTCCAGTTGATCTTGGCCAGTGCTTCCCAGCCAATTGCCTTGAACAGGGTCTTGAGCAGGCCGAATTTGTTCTGGAAAATATACTGTACCCACATGGTAGCCAGCGCAACAGCGTTGACGGTGTTGGGAAGATAGATGGCAGAACGCCAGAATTTCTTGCCCTTGACGCCGGAGGCCAGAATCACCGCGTAAAACAGTGCGATTGCCAGGGTGAGAAGGCCACCCACAAGCCAGATCTTCCAGATGTTATTTAAGGATGCCAGAAACACGCTGTTTTGGAACATCCCCTTGTAGTTGTCCAGGCCCACGAACTTCCATTCGGACATGGGGCTGCTGATGGCGGGCATCTGGAAAAAGCTCATCAGCACAGTTTTCAGCAGGGGGTACAGGAAGATGACCAGAAAGCAGATCATCGCCGGCCCCAGGGATGTGATCAGAAAGAAACGATCTCGCCGCTTCACTTTATCGCCTCCGTTGTGTCAGTGTCAGAAGATACTTGAAAGATGCAAAGGGGCTCCGAGGAGCCCCTATTGCAGTTTAGCCGTAAATCAGTTCATCTGGGAAACGACGTTCTCAACAAACTGCTCAGCGGTGATCTCGCCGGCAACCAGCTGGGAGAAGGCAGGCGTGATGACAGCCTTGACCTCAGCGCTGATGGAAGAGGAGTAGCACCAGGGAACCGCATTGGTAGCGGTGGACATCAGCGTGCCGCAGTCAGCCAGAGAAGCGGGCAGCTCAAGACCGTCGATGACGGGGATGCACTGGCACTTGTTCAGCAGGTCGGTCTGGGTCTCAACAGAGGTGAACTCGGCCAGCAGCTTAACAGCGCCTTCCACGTTCTGCGCAGTCTTGGGGACAGCGTAGAACTGGCAGCCGGTGGTGTAGGTGGTGTAAGCACCAGCAGCACCGTCGGGTGCGGGGAAGAACATGGCGCCCCACTCGAACTCGTCGCCGGTGATGGAGGCAACCTCATTGGGCAGCCAGGAGCCGTTGTAGTACATCGCAGTGGTGCCCATTGCGAACTCGGTGTTCTGTGCGGAGGGGAAGACGTAGGAGCCGGTGCCCTCGGTGAAGTAGCCGTTGGAAGCCATTGCAGCAAAGTCGTTTGCCATCTGTGCAACTGCGTCAACATCCCACAGGTCAGCGGACATGTTGTTTACCATCTGGTCAACAGCGTCATAGCCCAGCATGGTGCCCAGGTATGCGGTGTAGAGGCACTCAAGGTAAGCGTCGTCACTGGTGATGGGGGCGTAGCCAGCGTCCGCGATCTTCTGGCAGCAGTCCATGAACTCGCTCCAGGTCTCGGGCAGCTTGTCGATGCCGGCCTCACGGAAGATGGCCTTGTTGTAGAAGATGGTGCCGACGAACGGCTGTGCGGGGATGTAGTACCAGCTTTCGCCGGAGGTGGTGAAGCCCTTGGAGAAGGAGGCCATGCCCTCGGAGATGGAGGCCTCAAAATCGGTACCGGCGACATACTCGGTCAGGTCGATCAGATAGTCCTCACCCAGCTGGGACAGGACGCGGTCATAGCCGGACTCGATGATGTCGATGGTAATGCCGGAATCAATGCTGGTGCGCATGATGTCACGGACATCACGGCCGGCCCAGTTGACCTCGACGACGTACTCGGGGTTGTTCGTCTCGAAACGGGCGATGGCGTCCTTCAGGACCTCAGCCTGCGTCTCGTTCTCGGACCACTGTGCCCAATAGACGATGGTCTGCTTCTCAGCGGGAGCGGGATCAGCCGCGGGCTCTTCCGCAGCGGGTTCCTTTTCGCTGGGAGTTTCGGTGCTGGGGGTCTCGGTGCTGGGGGTGCTGGGGGTCTCGGTGGCGGCGCTGCAAGCGACAAGACCAAGAACCATCACAACCGCCAGAAGCAATGCGATGAGTTTTTTCATTGTTTTTCCTCCTAAAATAATCTATTTCATCTTCATGCAGATGCCGAAGATAAAACCATGTTAATCTGCGAAGGCATGGACTGCTTTTGCGTCCAGTCTTCCATGCGGCGTGGGGAAGCTCCCCTCTGCGCAGTAAATCGGGGCCGGCGCAGGCGTGTGCTGCTTCCAGATGCCCGGCTCGTCCGGCCGGACGCCCAGCAGATACGCGCCGTACAGATACAGCGGAACGCTGCTCCATGCGTGGCAAAGACTCCCTGCCCGCTCAAAATCCTCTGCGCCAAGCTCGGTTTCCCAAAAGGTCGTGGCGCCGTGATAGAGCATACCGCCCCATTTTTCTGCAATTTCCTCAAAGACCTGCGCGGCGTAGCGCTCGGGCTGCTGCAGCAGCGCCTCATATCGGAAAATACTGCTGGACAGGCTGATGGGCAGCAGCGTACCGGATGCCAGCTTCTCGCGCAGCTGCGCGCAGCGCGGCGCGGGGACGGCTTCTGCGTACAGTGCCAGCGCCTGCGTCAGCTCGGCGTACTGTATCCGGCGGCCATCGCGCAGGAACGAGGCATAGGCCTGTGCATCGGGATCCCAGAATGCCTCAAGCCCGTTCTGGACGGTCTGGATTTCGGCATTGAGCGGCGCGTCCTCTTTTCCCAGACAGCGCAGGATCGCGGCTGTGCGCCGCAGCGCCAGCAGATAGTAAAGCTGCAAAGGCGCTTCTGCGGAGGGGGGAAGCGGCTGGGTGCGCTCGATCGGCGTACCCTCCAGCAGCGGCCGCCACTCATAGAAGTTCCAGTATTGCGGCGCGCGGAAATTCCAGACAAGCCCGTTTGAAAGCTGGCCGTGAACGGTCTGGAGTATGCGCCGCACGACCGGAAGCAGCTCCTGTCCAAAGGCGATATCGCCGCTGTAGCGGCAGTATTCCTCAAGCTCGACCACAAAGGCCAGAGAAAAGGCGGGGATATTCACCGGCACTCTGGCCGGCGCGCACAGCTCAAGCAGACCGTCTGGCCGCTGCGAAAGCGCCAGCGTGTGCAGACTTGCCCGCGGCTGGGTGAACTCGCCATAGGCGTAGTAGCCAAAGAGCATCTGATTTCTGCTGTCAAAGGCATACAGCGCCTGTTCGCGCCAGGGGCAGTCCTCATAGTGCTCATGCAGGCAGCAGTCCAGTGTATATTTCGCGACCTGATAGATCTGCGTATGCAGATGGTCGGAGCAGGAAAAGGACGCCGCGCTCTGAAACGGATAGCGCACGGGGCGCAGACCGGCATAGCGCACGACCGCCTCGCGGCCATGGAGAAACAGCTGCAAATACCGGCAGCCCAACCGGTGGAAGCGGTGGGAAAAGTGCGGATGCGCGGCAGAGGTCTGACAGCGCAGCACAAACTGCCGTCCGCCCACGTTGGTTCGCACGCGCAGATCCTCAAGATGCTCGCCATAGCCAACGTCAATGGTGGTGGGGGTGGGGCAGGAGATATCCAGCTCGAGATAGCCCACAGTCTCTTTCCCCAGATCAAAGATCAGGTAAATGCCGTCACCCTCGGACGCAGAGAGCGCCATGCCGTCTGCGCCGGTATTATCGACACAAAGCGTCTCGCGCTCACGGAAGGCCAGCGCGGCATACTGCTCCATGGGATAGCTATAGGCAGTAAAAACGCCCTGGCTGATCAGCCGGGAGGGGCAGCGCTCGTCCACGCGCAGCTCGGGTATGGGGCGCGGCACAAGAACGCAGGCCTTTTCTGTCACCTGCGCCGGCTGCCAGGGTGCATCCTCGTCGGAAAGCGTCCAGATAAAGCCGAAGCCAAGCTGCTGCGTGATCTTCCCGATCGGCCCGCAGCGATAGCCGGACAGCGGCCGAACCGCCGTGGCGGGGGAGCTGGCTGCAAGCAGCGTTTGCCCCTGCCACAGCTCAAAGCGCAGCCCGGGCGCTTCTTTGCGTGCAACAGAGGAATCTGCGCCGGTATAGTGTACCTGAATCTCAAGCAGATTTTCGCGTTCGGGAACGCAGTCTGAAAGCCGGATCGTGGATACGGCCTTGTGGTGGGGATAGTCCGGATACTGTGTGGCGGGCAGGACGCTGCCGTTAACATAGGCAACGAATTGTCCCTCAGCGCTCAGACGCAGCTCAACCGGCTCGGCCGCGCGCGGCGTAAAGCCGTGTCGGAATTGGAGATAGCAGTTTTCAGCGGGCATGCCGCTCAGCCAGATCCATTGCGAGCGGTCGCAGAACAGGGGAGCTGACATTTTCTTCGCCTCCGATCAGGGGATGCTTGCAGAACCACGTGCAAATCACGACCCCTGCAGAGCGAAATTCTGAAATCGCCGCCTCGGACAGCGCCTGTGCGACAGATTTCATTTTAATATATATAATTTACCATAAACGGCAGCATAAAGCCAGTCCTTGATTTGAGGAAAAAGTGTCCTTATTTTGCAAAATGTCTTTTCCGGAAAAACGCCGCGCGGAAATGGGCAAAAAATCGCCGTTCGGCAAATAATCTTTCCGAATGGCGTCTGATCGATTGACTTCATTTGCCAAAGATGATAGAGTTAGAGTAACACAGTTTGTCAGCTTATCACGCATTTGCAGGAGGAGCAAGCCATGGATCAAAAATTATTTGGACGCGTTACCATACCCACCGATCTGGATGTGGTGCCCGAAACGCTGGAAATTCTGAAGCGGTGGGGTGCGGATGCCATCCGCGACTGTGACGGCACCGATTTTCCCGCCGAGCTTCAGGGGCAGAATGCCAAAATCTACTCCACCTACTACACCACGCGCAAGGATAACGCCTGGGCCAGAGCCAACCCCGATGAGGTACAGCAGTGCTATATCATGACCGGCTTCCATACGGCAAGCGCGGACAGCCTTTCCATCCCGCTTATGCAGGGCATTTCTCCCGAGCTGATGGCGGTCAACACCCGCGACGATATCAAGCGCTGGTGGGAGGTTGTCGACCGCACCACCGGCATGCCCCTCAGCCCTGACGACTGGCATTATGAGGAGCAGTCGGGCTGCGTTGTCATCGACCGGACGACGCCCTTCCATGAGTATACGGTTTCGTTCCTGGCTTATCTGATCTGGGATCCGGTACACATGTACAACGCCGTCACCAACGACTGGAAGGACGTTGAGCACCAGATCACCTTTGACGTGCGCCAGCCCAAAACCCGCGCGTTCACCATGGAGCGGCTGCGCAAATTTATCGCTGAGCACCCCTATGTCAACGTCATCCGCTACACCACCTTCTTCCACCAGTTCACGCTGGTGTTTGATGAGCTGAAGCGCGAAAAATTTGTGGACTGGTACGGCTATTCTGCCTCGGTCTCGCCCTATATTCTTGCGCAGTTTGAGCAGGAGGTCGGCTATCGCTTCCGTCCCGAGTTCATCGTCGATCAGGGCTATCACAACAACCAGTATCGCGTCCCCTCCAGGGAGTACAAGGACTTTCAGGCCTTCCAGCGGCGCGAGGTCGCAAAGCTTGCAAAGCAGATGGTGGACATCACGCATGAGCTGGGCAAAGAGGCCATGATGTTCCTGGGCGATCACTGGATTGGCATGGAGCCGTTTATGGAGGAATTCCCCTCCATCGGTCTGGACGCCGTCGTTGGCTCTGTGGGCAACGGCTCTACGCTGCGTCTGATCTCCGATATCCCCGGCGTCAAGTACACCGAGGGGCGCTTCCTGCCCTATTTCTTCCCCGACACCTTCCATGCGGGCGGCGACCCCGTGAAGGAGGCCAAAGAGAACTGGGTCACGGCGCGTCGGGCAATCCTGCGCAAGCCGATCGACCGCATTGGCTATGGCGGCTATCTGAAGCTGGCGCTGCAGTTCCCGACGTTTATCGACTACATCGAGTCGGTTTGCAATGAGTTCCGCGAGCTGTATGAGAATATCAGGGGCACAACGCCCTATTGCGTCAAGACCGTGGCGGTGCTGAACTGCTGGGGCAAGATGCGTGCCTGGGGCTGTCATATGGTACACCACGCGCTGTATCAGAAGCAGAATTATTCCTACGCCGGCATCATTGAGGCGCTTTCCGGCGCACCCTTTGATGTGAAGTTCATCAGCTTTGACGATATCCGTCAGAATCCGAAGCTGCTGGACAGCATCGACGTGATCATCAACGTCGGTGACGGCGACACCGCCCACACCGGCGGCGCAGAATGGGAAGACCCCGTTATCTCCTCTGCAATCCGCAGATTTGTCCACAACGGCGGCGGTCTGATCGGCGTTGGCGAGCCAACCGGCCACCAGTATCAGGGTCGCTATCTCCAGCTGGCAGGCGTGCTGGGCGTGGAGAAGGAGACGGGCTTTACGCTGAACTACGACAAGTACAACTGGGACGAGCACAAGGATCACTTCATTCTGGAGGATGCGCCCGCGCAGGTCGATTTCGGCGAGGGCAAAAAGGGCATCTATGCGCTGGACGGCACAGAGATTCTGGTACAGCGGGACAAAGAGGTTCAGCTGGCCGTCCATGCCTATGGCAGCGGCCGAAGCGTCTACATTTCCGGCCTGCCCTATTCCTTTGAGAACAGCCGACTGCTGTATCGTGCGATTCTCTGGGCGGCGCACGGCGAGGCGCTGCTCCACCGGTGGTTCTCTGACAATTACAATGTTGAGGTTCACGCGTTCCCTGCCAACCGCAAATACTGCGTGGTCAACAATACCTACGTGCCGCAGGATACGACTGTCTACACCGACGGCGATTCTTTCCCGCTTCACTTGCAGGCCAACGAGATCCGCTGGTACGAGCTGTAAGTTCACCCTGTAGCAGACACGTCCGGACAGCGGGGGGAGGGGAAGTCATGATCAAGAGCGAAATTTTTGCGCAGCTGCAGCGCATCACCCCAGAGGAGCAGGATATCCTGAACGGCCGGACACAGATCGACCGTGCGCGCTACATGGAAGGCGCGGAAAACGAGATCAGCGCCAGAAGGCTGCTGCCGGACGGCAATCTGATCACCATGCGTCCGCATACCCGCTTCATCCATTTTCCCGAGCACACCCACGATTATGTTGAGGTGATCTATGCCTGCTCCGGCGAAACAACCCATCTTGTCGACGGGCAGACCATTCGTCTGGGCGCAGGCGAGCTGCTGTTCCTGCGCCAGCATGTCCGGCATGAGGTCTATAAGGCCGGTGCCAAGGATATGAGCGTAAATTTCATCGTCCTTCCGGAACTATTCAGCGATCCGCTGGCCGCCATCGGTGAGGAGGCCTCGCCGGTACACCGTTTTCTGGTGGACTGCCTGTTTGAGCAGAATATCGGCCCCGCCTATCTGCATTTTCAGGTGGCAGAGGACGTTTCCGTCCAGAATCTGGTAGAAAATTTGCTCATCACGCTCATGAAGGAAGCGCCAAACTGGCAGAAGATCAGCCAGATGACCTTGACGCTGCTGCTTCTGGAGCTGATGGAGCATACCGAAAATCTGGCCTGGGAAACGCAGGAAAGCGTGCAGCAGAAAATCCTGCGCTACATTGACGGGCATTACGCCAACGGCAGTCTGACAGACGCCGCCAGACTGTTCCACTGTGACATCTCTGCCCTGTCGCGCGACATTCGCCGCCAGACGGGAAAAACGTATACCGAGCTGGTTCAGGAAAAGCGCCTGAGTCAGGCGGCCTTCCTGCTCCGCTCCACCGACCGGAAGGTCGCGGATATTGCCATTGCGGTGGGCTATGAAAATATCAGCTATTTTCACCGCCTGTTCCGCGGCGCTTATGGTCTTTCGCCGCGGCAGTTCCGCGTCAGGAAATAAACCCATATCTGATATCTGAAAAACCGTCCCCTTTTTGCGCCGGCCGGAAGGCAGCAGCCTTCAAGCCACGCAGAAAGGGGACGGTCGTATTTTTATCAGCGCTCCGCCGCTTACGCGGAGAACATCGTTTCCAGCAGGCTGTAGGCAAAAAGCTGCACCATTTCCCGACTGGGATGGTTCAGATCATTTGCCAGCAGCGCAGTGGTATCCACGCCGGCGCGCGCCATGGTGCGCCACTTGGCGTAGCAGTCGCAGACGCGGACGCCGCAGCGCTGCGCCGTCTTTTTGGCGGCATCAAAATAGGCAGCCAGCACGCCGCTGTTTTCGATATCTGCAAACTGCGCAGACAGCGTTTTCAGAAAATCATCCTGTATATGACAGCTTTGTCTGGTGTTCATCATGTTTTCCGTCAGGAAAATGCACTCACTTCCGCTCTCAAGCGTTCTGCTGAAAATATCGGACAGCGCCTCGGTGTAGCGGGGCAGGCCATCAAGGCCGGAGACGGAATCGTTGAGTCCAAAGCTCACAACGACCAGATCGGGATGGAAGCGCAGAACATCGCGTTCCAGCCGCGCCGCGCCGCCGGGCGCGTTGTCGCCGCTGATGCCGCTGTTGATGATATGGACAGGCACGTTTGGATATAACACAGCCAGCATCCGCCGCAGGTGTGCGGCGTAGGAATTGCCTGCCTCAAAAACCGTTTCGATCGATTCCGGCCCAGTTTTATAGACCTCAAAGCAGCCCTGCGTCACGCTGTCCCCAAGAAACGCGATCGTAACAGCGGGTGCACCGCACAGATCTTCCTGTTTTGCCTGTAGCTTTTTCAGAATCTCCATCTTGTGTCCAACTCCCTTTCCGTGATCGTCTATATGTTAACATACAGCGGCCTGTCCTGCAAGACGGGCCGCATATTTTGGATTTCTCTGTCTATGAATTGCGC
>CAZPYW010000016.1:0-15636 GCA_964590095.1 uncultured Oscillospiraceae bacterium
ATCTCTCCAACGCGAAACGTTGAAGATGCGCCCCGCACGCGCAGCGTGCGAAGCCCCGCGCCCTTTGGGCGCAAAAAGTACCGCCGTTTGGCGGCAAAAAACAAACTTTTATGCACTTTGCCCACTGGCACGGCGGAAATAACTCTTGTACTTTGCGCCAAAATCGGTTAGAATGTGGGGTGTATTTGAATCTAGCCTGAGATAAGGAGGGTTTCCATGATTCGTCTGAATACGGAAAACGGTACGATCGCTGTCAGCAGCGATGTCTATACCAATATTGCCGGCTACGCCGCGACCAACTGCTTCGGCGTCAAGGGTATGGCTGTGCGCTCGATGACGGATGGGCTTGTCCATCTGCTGCGCAAGGAAGCCATGAGCAAGGGCGTGCGCGTCACGTTCCATGAGGAAAACGCCATTTCCATCGATCTGCATATCATGGTCGATAAGGGTGTCAACATCCGCGCCATCGGCAGCTCGATCGTCAGCGAAGTTCGCTATTTTGTTACAAAGTCCACCGGCACCGAGGTTCGCGCCGTCAATGTCTTTGTCGATTCCATTACCACAGATTAACCCGCGCCGCTTTTCCGGCGTACACGGAGGTGTTTCATTTGATACAGACTATTGACGGTGCTGCGTACCGCCGCATGATCCTCAGCGCCGCCGCATCAGTCGATCTGAACAAGCAGAAAATCAACGAGCTGAACGTGTTCCCCGTCCCCGACGGCGACACGGGCACAAATATGGGCATGACCATTCAGGCCGCCGCAACCGAGCTTCACAAGCTGGACGCGCCCACGCTGACGCGCGCGGCTGACGCAACGGCGTCTGCCATGCTGCGCGGTGCGCGCGGCAATTCCGGCGTTATTCTTTCGCTCCTGTTCCGCGGCTTTGCTTCCAGCTGGAAGGGAAAAACCGAGGCCGACGGCCGCGATCTGGCCGCCGCACTCACTTCCGGTGTTGAGGCCGCGTATAAGGCCGTTATGAAGCCCGCCGAGGGCACAGTCCTCACCGTCTCGCGTCTTTCCGCAGCCGCTGCGCGCGATCTGGCCGAGGAAAACAGTGACATTGAATATGTTCTGGAAAGCATGATCGCTACGGCGCACGCCGCGCTTGAGAATACCGTCAACCAGAATCCCGTCCTCAAAAAGGCGGGCGTGGTCGATGCCGGCGGCATGGGCTTTGTTGTGATTCTTGAGGCCATGCTTTCCAGTCTGCGCGGCAACGACATCGTGGCTGACGAGACGGCACAGACGAACGATCAGGCTGACTTCGGCATCTTTGATACCGAGGACATCACCTTTGCCTATGACACAGTCTACATCGTGCGCAAGGCGCCTGACGCACCCTCGCTTGAGCCGCTGCGCGTCTATCTCGACTCCATCGGTGACAGTCTGGTCATCGGTGAGGATGATGAGGCCTTCAAGGTTCACGTACATACCAACATTCCCTGGGACGCGCTGAATGAGTCGCAGAAGTACGGTACGCTTGAGCTTGCCAAGATCGAAAACATGCGCACACAGCATGATGATCTAGCAGCAGGCCGCACTGCCCGTTCAACCGACGATCTCGAGCAGATCGAGCAGGAGCTGGAGGCCGGCGAAAGCGCCGCTGCCCCCGCCGTTGCCGCACCCGAAAAGAAATACGGCTGTGTCGCCGTCTGCGCCGGAAGCGGCCTTGCCGATGTTTTCCGCGACCTTGGCGTTGACCAGATCGTTGAGGGCGGCCAGACCATGAATCCCTCGGCTGAGGACATTCTGGGCGCAATCAACCGCACCCCGTCTGAGATCGTGCTGGTGCTCCCCAACAATAAGAACATCATCATGGCCGCCGAGCTGGCCGCGCCCCTGTCTGAGAAGCAGGTCGTTGTCGTACCCACCAAAACCGTGCCGCAGGGCATCACGGCCATGCTGAACTTTGACCCCTCGATGGAGCTTGAGGAAAACGTTGCAGCCATGAACGACTGCCTCTCATCCGTCAGCACCATGCAGATCACCTATGCCGCGCGTGATTCCGATTTTGACGGCTATCAGATTCACGAGGGTGACTATCTGGGGCTGCGCGACGGCGCGCTGCTGGGTACCGATCGTGCGATCAACACGCTGCTCACCGCCATGGCCGAGCAGATTGCCGCCGACGGCAATGAGTTTGTCAACATCTTCTACGGCAGTGACATTTCCGCCGAAGAGGCCGATGCAGCCGCCGCGCTCTTCCGTGCGCAGCTGCCCGAGGCCGAGATCAACGTGCTTTCCGGCGGTCAGCCGATCTACTATTACCTGATTTCCGCAGAATAAACACGCAGCACAATATAATATGCAATACTATGCAGCGCGCCCGTGCTTTGCACAGGCGCGCTGATTTTCTCATGCAATCTACAGGCGAAAGCCGTGCAATCAAAAAACAGTACAAAAGCCGCCCGAACGAAATCGTTCGGGCGGCTGTATGCGTTTTATCTGATGTCAGCCCGCGCTGCCAAAGCCAAACGCGTCGCCAAAGTCATAGCCATAGAACGGATCCATCTGCTGCTGTTGCTGCTGATCCTGTTCGGGCTGGGTCTGATCGGTGGTGGTCTGGTTCAGCTCGCTCTCGGGCGGGCGGCTGTCAAAGGTGACCGTAAGGCTGAGCTTTGTGCCGTTGCGCCAGATCTGAACGGTCGCGGTCTGTCCGGCGCGGTATTCCTGCAGGACGCCCAGAAGCTGTGTCCGGTTTTCCGTCTCCTTGTCGTCGATGCCGATGATGATATCACCGGCCTGGATACCGGCCTTTTCGGCGCAGCTGCCCTCATTGACCGTCACAACCTCTGCACCCATCGGCAGACCGTACTTCTCGGCGGTCGCAGAGTCCAGACTCATATCCATAACCGAAATGCCAAAGTAGGCGCGGTCGGTGACATAGCCGTGTTCCTTCAGCTCATAGACGATGTGCATCACATCATTGATGGGGATGGCAAAGCCGATGCCCTCGATGGTGGTGCCGCTTGAGGTGCTGCCGGAATACTTGGCCGTGGTCACGCCGACAACATTGCCGTTCATGTCAAACAGCGGGCCGCCGGAGTTGCCGGAGTTGATGGCCGCGTCGGTCTGCATCATATTGATGGGCGTGCCGTCGGTGTTGATGCTGCGGTCAAGGGCGCTGATGTAGCCCTGTGTCATGGTAAAGGTCAGCTCGCCCAGCGGATTGCCGATGGCAATGACCTCCTCGCCCACGACGATATCGTCGGTGTCACCGATGGTGACGGTTTGCAGTCCCTCAGCCTCGATCTTCAAAAGCGCAACATCGTTCATTTCATCTGCGCCGATGACCTCTGCGTCATATTCGGTGCCGTCATACATGGCAACGCTGACACTGTTCGCCTCGGCAACCACGTGACGGTTGGTAACGATATAGCCGTCCTCGGTCAGGACAAAGCCCGTGCCGGAGCTGGAGATGGCGGCAACCTGTCCAAAGACATTGGTCGTGGCCTCGGTACGGATGCCAACGACTGCGCCGACGTTCAGCTCATACACCTGCGCCGGTGTCAGCGACTTGTCCCCGACATTCGTCAGAAGCGACTCGGGAAGCGGCGCGGAGACCAGCTGATACGAGCCCTTGTCCTCGCCATTGGCGGTTTCCGCGTCCTCGCCGGTCGGCTCCTCAGCCGGAAGCTCCTGCTCGGACATGGCGGGGGTCATCTCCTCGGCATTCTTCTGGGAAATGCTCTGGATGGCGCTGGTGATCAGCGTCCCGCCCACACCCGCAACCAGCGCCACCGCGATCATCAGTGCGGCCAGGCGCTTAAAGGTTTTCTTATCCATCAGGCCGCGTTCCGGCTTCTGCGGCGCTGGCTCCTGCTGCGGAGCGGTATATCGCGGCTGCGGCTCATAGCCGTCAGACGGTTCAAAGTTAAAATTCATCTTATCATTGTAGTCCATAGCGATTGCTCCTTTTCTCAGGCTGAGCACCATGCCCCGCCCTTTTTCCATGCTGCTATCGTACCGTCCGTTTATGAAAAAACTATGACAGCAAATAAAACGGTTCGTTAACAAAAACTGTCGTTTTTTTGAACGCGTATCGATTGCACGGATAGTTTCATTTTACCGCATTTTTTGTAAAACATCAATAAGACAAAGCACAAAACAGAATATTTCCGATTTCCTGCGCGCGCAGCTGACGCACGTGCTTGCAAAAGCAGAAGCCGCCTGCCGTTCGGCAGGCGGTTTCTCACGGGCTGTGGCCCTTATTCTCTGTTTTTGCGCTGCCGCAGGCCGCGAAGCAGCCGGATGCTCAGCGTAAGCAGCACCGTCAGCGCCGCTGTGCGCGCGCCGTCCGTAAGCAGCCGCACAGATATCCAGACGCCTCGTATCAGATACGCGTCGCGCAGCGCAGCCGGCGTCGGGATAGGCAGAAAGCTCGCCGCCAGCAGCACCCATCCAACAGCCACAGGCACGACCGTGCGCGTTTTCGCCGCAAGCGGCGCGCGGGAAAAGCGCAGCGCCGTAAGCACGCTCATGCCCAGTCCTGCAAGCAGCATCAGCCACGCGATCAGCAGTCTGAAATAGTTCATTTCCGGCGTGTACACTGGCGTCATGCGCACAAGCGCCCACGTTATGCCGGTGGCATAGTACAAATACGCGTACACGCATCCCAAAACTGCCCACGCACACCAGAGCCCCGTGTGCCTGTGCACAGTCAGGCAAATGATCCCGCACAGCAGAAACGGCGACGCAAACAGCAGCCCCGCAAGCAGCCCGCCGTCCAGCAGCGTCAGCAGCAGACAGATCACCGCCGCCGTACACAGCAGGGTCACGCCCACCGTATTCGTATGATGTGCGCCGCGCGGCGCAGATGGCTGTGTCTGAACGGGCTGCGGCGCTGCGGCTTCCGTCTCCTGCGTCTGCGCGGTCTGTCCGCGCACCAGTTCATCCAGACTCACACCAAAGATCGCACTAAGCCGGATGAGCTTATCCAGCTCAGGCACTGCCGCATCCGTCTCCCATTTTGAGACGGCCTGCCGCGAAACGTCCAGCTTTTCAGCCAGCTCGATCTGGGATAATTTTTTCTGCGTGCGCAGCGCGCAGATGCTCTCGCCAAGTGTCATCGTGCTCCTGCCTTTCTGCGGCGTAACAAATTCATGCCGCGCTTCGTTCTTTATGGGCAGTATAGCAGATTGCGCGGAAAAATGCGACCGTTTTCAGCTGGCATTTGTGTCAACCAGTGGTTGCACCGCCAAATATGACGCAAAAACCATCATGATATGGAAAAATCCCGAGGTTCAAAGCTGAACCCCAGAATTTCACCACTCGCTGCATCGACATAGCAGTCGTAGACCAGCTCGGTCGTGCGGAAGCGCACCTCATAAAGGCCGTCGCTGCATGTAATCTGTCTGCTTTCAACCGGCCGGCCCTCCAGCCCCGCATAGCTCATGACCAGCATGATTGCATCCCGTTCGTTTATCATATCTGTTGCTCCTTTCCGGCATGTTCTTTCGTTCTGTCTACAGGATACAACAGATTTTTAAGAGAATCGTGAGAAAGCTGTTAACGATTTTTGACGCGCGGCAGCGTAATGATAAAGGTGCTTCCCGCACCCGCTGCGCTCTCGACCTCGGCGCGGCCGCCGTGGTACTGCGCGATCTCGCGCACCATGGCAAGACCAAGTCCCGTGCCGCTTCCCGCGGCGCGCGCGCCGTCTGCCTGCCAGAAGCGGCGCCAGATCTTCTCCTGATCGTCCTTTGCTATGCCGATGCCGTCATCACAGACGCGCAGCACCGCGTCCTTCTCATCGGCTGACAGCGAAAGCAGGATGTGACCGTTCTCGTTTCCGTACCGATAGGCGTTTTGCAGCAGATTATAGATGACACGCGAGAAAAGCGACGGATTATACACGGCGTATACCGCCGGCTCGATCTGCGTGCGCAGCGTGATGCCGCGCGCCTCGGCCGGAACAAATTCCTCACAGCACGCCGCGACAAAGCCGCTCAGCTCTGCCTGCTTTTTGGGATAGCGGTCTGTCCCCTGCTCCAGCCGCGTCAGACTGAGCAGATCGTCGGTCAGCTCAGACATGCGTCTGCCCTGCTCCTCGATCACATCGAGCGAGGCAAGAAAGTCCTCGCGCGTTTCGTCCTTTCGCCGCGCGCGGTCACATTGCGCCAGAATGATGGCAACCGGCGTGCGCAGCTCATGGGACGCATCCGATGCAAACTGCCGCTCGGCATGGAATGACTTTTCCAGCCGTTCGAGCATATTGTCAAAGGTCTGTCCCAGTCTGCGCATCTCGCTTGGCCCGCGCTTGAGCGCCAGCCGCGCCGACAGGTCTCCGCCGCCCGAAATTGAGCTGACGGCGCGCATCATGCGCTCCATCGGGTGAAATGCGTCGCATGCGATCAGCCAGCCGCCGACAATGCTGATAACCAGCAGCGCCGGAAGCAGCGTACAGGTCAGCACAATGATCGTGTGCATCAGTCCCGAGCTGTCATCGGCGGCGATCTCCCCGCGCAGCCAGATTCCGCCCACCGTTAGATCGACATAGGTGTCATAGACCAGATATGCCTTCCCGTCATAGACGGCTTCGCGCAGCGCGCCGTGTTCCAGCGGCAATGCAGCCGCCTCGCCGCTTCTTACCACGCCGCGCAAAAGTGCGCCGCTCTGGTCATAGGCCGCGCAGGAAACGCCGCGTTTGCGGAAATCCAGATCGTCCCACTCAAATCTCCCGTGGTCAAATTCCAGATCGTCGGCGTTGTCCAGCACCACGCCCACCAGCCGCGCCGCCGGATCGTCGGTCATGGCGCTTGAGCCGTTGATGACCAGAATAAAGACAAGCGTCAGCGCCGCCAGCAGCAGGATCATCAGCGTAAACCACATCGTAAGCCGCAGTTTTGCAGACATTGCTCCCTCCTATTCCGCGCGCAGCACCCAGCCAGCGCCCCAGACCGTATGAATGAGCTTTTGTGAAAAGCCGCTGTCCATCTTTTTGCGCAGATATCCGACGTAGACGTCCACCACGTTGCTGCCGCCCTCATAGTCATAGTTCCACAGATTGTTCTCGATCATCTCACGCGTCAGCACGATTCCGGCATTGCGCACCATGTATTCCAGCAGCGCAAACTCCCGCGCTGTCAGCTCGATGCTTTTGCCGGCGCGCGTGACGCTCCTGGCGGCGGTATCGACCGTCAGGTCGCCCACCGTAAACAGATTCGAGCGGTTTCCCGTGTATTTGCGCGCCATGACGCGTACCACGGCCAGAAGCTCCTGAAATTCAAACGGCTTGGTCAGATAATAATCCCCGCCGGATTCCAGTCCCTCTACCCGATCGGCCACGCTGTCGCGCGAGGTCAGAAACAGCACCGGCGTCATGTCCTTTCGCGCGCGCAGCGTCCGCACCAGCGTCAGGCCGTCCATCCGCGGCATCATGATATCCAGCACGATCACATCGTACGACGCCCCGTCCAGATAGGAAAGCGCCTCAACACCGTCAAAGCAGGAGTCGGTGCAGTAGCCCGCATCGCGCAGCGCCTCTGCGATCATCCCGTTCAGATGTTTTTCGTCCTCCACAACCAGAATCCGCATGTAAGCCTTCCTTTCTCTGCCTCTGCACAGCTTCCTGTCTACTATTATATTGAAAAGGATTAAGAAATCCATGAGAAATTTTCATTTTTGCCCGCAGGCTGTCAAATCCGCACAGAAGCTGCTGCAAAGCCATACGAAACGCTTAAATCGGCACAGCGTCTCACGCTTCAGCGCGTGCAAAAATGCGTCTGGACGCACGCAGGCCGGACGCAATGCGTCCGGCCTGTCCGTGTTTGCGTTGGCTATCGGATGCTTCCCTGCCCGCCCATCAGCGCAGTCAGCTCTTCAATGCGCTCAATGGGAAACGGCGGACTGCAAAGCGGCATCAGCGCGATGCTCATCAGCTTCATCGGGTTGTCGTCGGCGGCAACACGGTTGGAGCTGAGCGCGCCGCAGCGGCGGCACCGGTGAATGAGTGCCCACTCGCCGCCCCGTCTGACCCAGACCGCCACCGGCTCCATCACGCCGCCGCAGTCGGCGGCGCGGTCGCCCGGCTCGATGTCTACGTGCAGACTGGACAGACAGTTGGGACAGTGATTGCGGTGTGCGCTTCCGGCGTTTTCCGGCACAACTGTTCTGCCGCAGACCTTACAGATAAATGCTTCCTTACAGGGATGATCTTTATAATAGCCCTTTTCATATTGCCTGCGTTTGTTTTCGCGGTTCATGTTGTTCCTCCTGAATCGTGTGAGACGAGGGAGGAACGGCTTGTGTGGATTTGCCGAACCTCCCGTTCAGCCCACACGCTCCAGTGATTTAGAATTCTTCTTCAAAAAATTCTCCTTATTTTTTAATATGCCATCTCCACTGTGTGGAGGAATGACTGTGTTCCGGATAGACCGCCGCGCCGCGTCCCTCAGCCGTCTGCGCCGACCAGGCGCTCAAGCCAGGCGATATAGGCCGTGTTGTTGATCATGTACGGATAATTGATCACGACCAGATCGTCCACGCCCTGCTCCGCGGCAAAGGTCGTCAGATCGAGCGACGGCCTGCCGTCGCGGTTAAACTCGCGCGGGTCAACCACGATGATTTTGCTGTAATGGCTGGTCAAAAACGGCACGAACGCATTGCCATAGGACTCCTTGAGCACCATGCACGTGCCGCCCTCGGCCGCAGACTCGATCACACAGATGGGCGTATCGCCGCCGATGAAGCAGAGATACTTGTTGCTGGCCGCATCCGTCAGACCGGTGTAGACCACGCTGACCGAGACGCCGTTTTCCAGTGCGGAATTGGCGTAATACTGCGCGTGCGTCTCATAAATGGGCAGATAATACGTCAGATAATCGGGGTTATCATACAGCGTCTGGCTCTGCGGGTATCCGGCAGTAAAGGTGTACATCGAGCCGACAAAGCGGTCATACGTGCCGGTTTCAAACTCGTCCAGCGCCACGGCCTCAAAGCCCGCCGCCTTACAGAACGCGGTATAGGCATAATACGCGCCCAGCTGCGTCCAGTGGTGGTCGGTGCGGAAATAGATATACTCATCCGCGTGCTCGCGCAGCTGTGTATACGCATCCACCGTCACAACGGAATCCTGCATGTTTTCATAGCAGTATTCGATCATGCTTTTCTGGCTGTGTACGCCGGTGTGCATACTCTCGGGGGAGTAGAACTCGCCGCCGTTCGGCGTGATCAGCGAGAACGTCCGCACATCCTCGCCCAGCGCAGTGTCCAGATCGTTGACCGCCTTGGCGTACTGCACCATGATGCTCTCGCTGCCCGAGGGGATCTCCATTGCGCGCGTGCCGACAACGATGACATTTCCTGCCCACTGTGCATCGCCCTCGGCGGGCGTATCCAGCGCGGGCGGTTCTTTCTCCTCCGGCTCGGGCGCGGTCAGCTCGTCCTTTGTTGGCAGACGGTCGGCATTTTCCTCCTCGTTGTCTTCTGATGCAGGCTGCCACACGTCTGTGCTGCTATCCTCCGGCGCTTCCGGCTTCGTCTGCTGCTGTTGCTGCTGCGCAGCCTGTGCCGCATCCAGCGACTCGCCGCCAAGCTCCGCGCCGCTCGGGCCGGTGATGATCAGAATATTTTCCTCCTCACCGCCGGAGTAGTAATAGAAGCGGTTGAGCGAGCGGTTGAGCTTTAACAGCGTCTCACGCGCAGGGAAGGTATCGGAATAGTACGTTTCAAAGTCTGAGATAAAGCTCCCATCCAGCAGCGCGGCCAGAGAGAACGCAGGCTTTTCGGCCAGCTTGCGGTTGTCGGTGGGCGAAAAGGTCGCATCCACGTCAACGGCAGAATAGATGCCGATGCCAAGCGCCGCCGCCAGCACAAAGGAAAGCAGGACAGTATACAGTTTCTTCATGACATTCCCTCCTTAAAAACGCAGATACAGGAAGGCGTTGAACGTGGAGCCGGCCAGCGCAATGGTGGACAGTGCCAGCAGCGCAAGGTCAAAGACATACACCGCAATGACATAGGCGCGCTGCTTCGGACCCTCGCGCGTCTTGCCCGCGCAGAGGATGGCAAAGCCATCACCAAGAATCCGCGGAAGCGGCGTACTGCCAACGGCGCACACCAGCAGCAGCGGCAGATTGTTGACCAGCACCATGCGCGTCTGCGCATTGGTAAAGCCCGCGCCCTGCGCGCCAAAGAAGACGGCAAAGCTCTGGAGCAGGCGCTGCGTATCGGTAAAGTAGAAAATATCCCATCCGATCAGAATCAGCAGCAGCGTGAGGATATGCCGCACAAGCGACGGCACGCGCCGCAGCTGCTTCTTAAACAGCCGCTCAAGCGACAGCAGCACAAAGAAGTAGACGCCCCACAAAACAAAGTTCCAGCTTGCGCCGTGCCACAGACCGGTCAGCGTCCACACCACAGCCAGATTCAGATACACATGCCGCCGGTTGCCGCCCAGCGGGATGTAAACATAGTCGCGGAAAAACGAGCTGAGGGAAATGTGCCAGCGCCGCCAGAAATCGCTGATGGACTTTGCCATATACGGCAGATTGAAGTTTTCGGGATAGTGGAAGCCGAAAATCTTGCCCATGCCGATGGCCATATCGGAATAACCGGAAAAGTCGAAATAAATCTGGAACATGTACAGCAGCACGCCCAGCCACACGCCGGCCGTGGTCTGCGCGGCAAGATTGCCGTCCAGCAGCTGTGAGGCGGCCTTGCCCGCATAGTCTGCGATCAGAACCTTTTTCCCAAGGCCAATGCAAAAGCGTGTGAGGCCGCGGAAGATCTCTTCCAGATCTGTTCTGCGTCTTGCCATCTGCTTTTCCACGTCGGAATAGCGGACGATCGGCCCCGCGATCAGCTGCGGGAACAGCGACACATACAGCAAAAACAGCCAGAATGAGCGCTGTACCGCCACACGCTCACGATAGACATCCACCACGTAGGATAGAATCTGGAACGTAAAGAACGAAATGCCGATTGGCAGCGCGATCTGCGGCACGGGGATGGACAGTCCCGCAAGGGTGTTGAGGTTTTCCACCAGGAAGCCCGCGTATTTGAACACGGCCAGACACCCAAGGTCAAACGCAACCGCCAGCGCCAGCAGCAGTCGTCTGTGCCCCTGCTGCATCAAAAGGCCAAGCGCCCAGTTGCTCAGCGCCATGGCGATCATCAGCAGCACATAGACCGGCTCACCCCAGGCATAGAACGCGACGCTGAACACCAGCAGGACGACATTCTTCGCCTTTAGCGTTGGCATCAGATAATACAGCAGGATACATGCCGGCAGAAACAGATACAAAAAAGTCAGACTGGAAAAAACCATACGATCATACTCCGAACCGCCGAGGCGGGAAAATTTTAATTTACATAAAACCTTTACATAAGAACATATTTAATCTACCAGATGCACCATTTAATTGCAAGTCATTTTTCGCCAAATATCTGCAAAAAACGCGTTTTGTCGGATGTAAGTTTTTCCACTCGGCATGGTGCGCTCACTCGTATAAGCTTTCCCATCCGCAGGCAGGCCGCCGCACCTCCTGCTGGACGGCGAGCGGCGCGAAATCGCCGCTTGCTTTCGCGCGGCGCGCATGATATAATGATGTTGTTTTATGTGGGATTTTTCCAATATCAAACAGGAAGTGATGTCATATGCTGGCGATCGAGCGTAAAAATGAGATTTTAAGCCGTCTGCGCGCAGAGCAGCGCGTTCTGGTCAGTGAGCTTGCCGCACATTACGGCGTGACCGAGGAAACCATCCGCCGCGATCTGGACAAGCTGGAAAAAGAGGGCTATGCCACCAAAACGTATGGCGGCGCCATCTGGGGCAACAGCACCAAGACCGACCTGTCCTACACCATCCGCAATAAGACCAATGTTGAGGCGAAAAACCTGATCGCTGAGCTTGCCGCCGAGCTGGTCGAGGACGGCGACCATTTGATGCTGGATGACAGCTCCACCTCCCTGTACGTGGCAAAGCGGCTGAAGGAAAAAAAGGCGCTTACCATCATCACCAATTCCGTTGAGCTTGTGACCGAGCTTGCCAACGTCGACGGTTGGACAATTATGTTAACCGGCGGGCGGCTGAAGCCCGAATCTCTTGCGCTGGTGGGCAGCCAGACGGTGGATATGCTGCGTGCCTATCACGTGGACAAGGTCATTCTCTCGTGCAAGGGCATCGACCAGAGCGCGGGCATCACCGATTCGAGCGAATTCCACGCCCAGACCAAGCAGGCCATGATGCGCGCCGCCAAGCAGCGCATTCTGGTTCTGGACGGGACAAAATTCGACAAGATCTCATTTGTCGAAATCGCACCGCTGCAAAACGTGGACATTGTGATCACAAACGTCTGTCCCTCCGAGGCGTGGCAGAGCTTCTTCCGCGAGGCAGGCATTACGCTGCGCTATCCCAGAAAGTGATCAGACGCTGCCGCTCCCCTTTTTCATCTGCAACAGGCCGATGACCTGCCGCCGGTTGGCGGGGTCATCGGCCTGTTTGATTTTATGCGTCTCCGGCGGCGCCCAGAAGTGCGTTTCGCGGCTTTCACCTTGCGTCCGGCGCTGAGAACCCTGTATGCGCAGCGGGACGCGCCTTACGGATGCTCGCGGATTTTTACAACCTCCCAGACGCCGGCTGCATTCTTCTCCACCTGCCAGAGTGAGGCCACATCGCGGCTGCCGCTGACGTGGCTGCCGTCTGCGCGGTAGCTGCTGTTGCTGTAATAGACCCACAGCCAGCCCTCCTGTGCGCCCAGATGCGCCGACCAGAGCTCCAGCGTGTGTGTTTCATACGCCGCGCCGCGCTCAACATTCGTTGCATAGCGGGCAAGCAGTCCATACGCCGCCTCATTTTCTGCGCGCGTGTGGCTGACGTCGGAAAAGGCCGCGTCGCCCAGCCGGAGAATGCTTTGCGCCTCGGCGCGGTCGCGGGCGCTGCCGATATAGGCAAGCTTTTGAAGCTCCTCTGCCGTGTAGTAGGAAAGCATCCCCTCGCCCGCCATGCGCGCGATCCGATAGACCGGAAAATAGCGGACTGCGCCCGCAAGGAGCGCCACAAGAGCCGCCACAAGCAGTACCGTGCGCCATTTGCGCTTTCTGATCCTCCGGCGCAGCGCTGCAAGCGCATCTGCATCATCCTCCCGCTGCGCAGGCGCTGTGTCCAGCTTCTTTCCGCTCTGCATCCGCGCCCACATAGCGGCGCACGCCGGACAGCTCTCCAGATGGCTTTTTACAAACGCCGCACTGTCCTCATGCAGCATATCCTCCGCGTACAGCGGCAGAAGATCACTGACAAGACTGCATTCCTGCTTCATGCTCAAGCTCCTCCAATCTGCTCAGAATTCTGCTTCTTGCGCGGTGATACGTCACACACGCCCAGTTTTGTGACTTTTCGAACAGCTCACCGATTTCCCTGAACGACAGCTCGCCAAATACGCGCCACATGAAGACCTCGCGGTACGGCTCATCCAGCCCATGCAGAATGCTGCGCACCAGCTGCGCCTGTTCCCGCGCGGCAAGCCGTTCCTCCAAATTGGTCTCATCCTCTGCCTCTGCAAGCGCCGCCTCATCGGCGCGCACCACCCTGTTGTTCTTTTTCAGCCACGACAGATAGCAGTTTTTTGCGATCTGACACAGCCAGACGCGCATGTCGCATTCGCCGCGAAAGCTGTCGAGCGAACGCAGCGCCCTGAAAAAGGTCTCGCTTGTGATCTCCTCGGCAAGCTGTGCACTGCCGGTCAGCCGGCAGAGATACCGGTACACGCCGCTAAAGTACCTGCGGTAGACCGCCTCAAACTCCACTGCGTCACCCCCTCTGTTTATATGACCGCGCAGCGCGAAAAATCTTACACCTGTTTCGCAATTTTTCTGCATGCTCTGCAAAATCACAGGGCAGACGGTCATCCCGCCTGCCCTGTATCTGCCACAATCCGGACGGCCTACTTTTTCAGCCGATCGCCGCCCCAGAAGTATTCCTTTGTCAGCCTCGCCACCACGCCGGACAGCGCGAACAGCGCAATGAAGTTGGGGATGGCCATCAGGCCGTTGAACGTGTCGGCAATATCCCACACCACATCAAGCGAGGCAACCGCACCAACCACGATAATGACAATGAACGCAACCTGATACCACTTTGCCACCTTGAGGCCAAACAGATACTGCGCACAGCGGCTGCCGTACAGCGCCCAGCCCAGAACCGTGGTGAACGCAAACAGCATCAGCGCCAGCGCCACAAACACCGACGCAAACTTCTGGCCGAACATGGTCGCAAATGCCGCCGTGATCAGCTCAGAGCCGACCTTCTGGCCGAATGTGATGTCCACGCCGCTGCAAATAATGGTCAACGCCGTCAGCGAGCAGATCACGATGGTGTCGGCAAAGACTTCAAAAATTCCGTAAAGTCCCTGATCGACCGGACCTCTGGTTTCGGCTGCGGCATGTGCGATGGCCGCCGAGCCGAGTCCTGCCTCGTTGGAGAATGCGCTTCTGCGCAGACCCCAGACAATGGTCTGTTTCAGCGCAATACCCGCTGCTGCGCCGCCAAGGGCGTTTGGCGTAAAGGCCGTGGCAAAAATCTTGCCGAAGGCGGGGAGAATGTTTTCCGCATGGCCAAAAATGACCGTCAGCGCAAAGACGATGTACAAAATGCTCATGGCCGGCACCAGCTTTTCTGCAACCGCGCCAATGCGCTTGATGCCGCCAAAGAGGATCAGCGCGACCAGCCCCGCAAGCAGCAGACCGAAAATCAGATTCAGCGTCCCGCGGCTGTCCGCAGCAGACGGCGAGAACGCGTCAATCGCGTCATTCAGCGAGCCGACAATGGAGTTGACCTGTGACATATTGCCGATGCCAAACGAGGCAAGCGCAGCAAATATGCAGAACAGAACACCGACCCACTCCCAGCGCTTGCCAAGGCCATTTTTGATGTAGTACATCGGGCCGCCGACCCAGTCGCCGTTTGCATCGCGCTCGCGGAAGCGGATGGAGAGCGTGACCTCGGAGTATTTGACGATCATGCCAAGCAGCGCCGCCAGCCAGAGCCAGAACACCGCACCATAGCCGCCCAGAGCGATGGCCTGTGAGGTGCCAACGATATTGCCGGTTCCAACGGTAGCCGCCAGCGCCGTGGTGACAGCCTGCAGCGGCGTGACGGCGCCTGCGCCTGCCTCCTGCTTCTGAAACATTTTGCCGATTGTATTTTTCAGCATGTATCCAAATTTTCCAAACTGGATACCGCGGTTACGGATCGTCAGATACAGACCGCCGACAATGGTACACGGCAGAAAAATGTAAAGCCATGCAACGGTGTTCAGCGTACCGGTGAAAAAGCTGATGATCGATTCCATTTCTCTCTGCGGGCGCGCCAGCGCCCTCCCCTTTCTCTCATTTTCTGCCGCAGGGCAGTCTGTGCGCCTTGCGCTCTCTCACGGCGGCAGGAGCAGCCATGCAGCTGCCGCACAAAAAAGCGCGAAAAATACCCTCTGACTGTACCACAAATCGGACGAGATTGCAATCTTAATTTCGCAATTTAATGATAAAAATATCGCAAAATCCATTGTCCGCCGCACATGGACACGCTTTGCTATTTTTAAAAAATAGGGCTTGACGCAGCAGCAAAAACATGGTATGATACTTGGGCTTTAGAAATGCTAGTGTGGCTCAGTCGGTAGAGCAGCTGATTCGTAAT
>CAZPYW010000017.1:0-15554 GCA_964590095.1 uncultured Oscillospiraceae bacterium
GCGGTTTTTTGTGCTATAATAGACGCAAACAGGCGCGCCCACAGGGCGCGGCTTTTGTATGAAAAACCGGTGTACTGCATAACGAACGGCTGAGAGGAGAAGCGACTATGGACAGAAAAGGGGCGGACGGACGATCCTCCAAATGGCACTTCCTTGTTCCGCGGCGCGGCAGAAGTGTTTTCTGGGAATACGTTCTGGTCTGCACGCTTCTGATCACGCTGACCAGTCTCCTGCTTGGCATTGTCCTTGGCCGCAGCTATCTGCGCACCTTTGACGAGCACCAGCGGCAGACCCTGCAAAAGCAGGCGGATATTGCTGCGCAGTCTCTCAATGCCCAGATGGATACCATGCGGGAATTGGCTGCCAAGCTGTCCATCCAGTCCGTTTTCCGGCACAGCTATATCAACCAGCGCAAGTTTAATAAGATATCCGTCGCAGAGGCGCTGTCCCAGTATCAGTCCTACAGCGCGCTTTCCGACTGCTTCGCGCTGATTTATGAAGAGGAGCAGGAAGCGCCAATCTGTTTTCTGAGCGACGGTCATACGTCTGATCTGGATGTGTTTCTGGAACGGTATCATCTGGCTATGCTGGACGACACGGAGATCCGGTCGTTTTTGTTTCAGCAGACGGAGACACGGCGTGTGCTGAAGCAATCCGACTGCATTCTCTTTGCGTTTACGGTTCATGGCAGCACCGTTTCAGCCGCAGATGAGCATGGCACGCTCCTGTTTGTTGTGCGGACTGCTGATCTGCAAAGATGGCTCTTCCAGATCAGCGGCCTTCAGGAGGGCAGCTATGCGCTGTCATGGCAGACGCAGCCGCTGCTTCCGGAGCTTCCATCCGAGAAGGAGCAGGTGCTGGCCGGAGAGACAAGCGGATGGCAAATTTGTATCGGCCTGAGCCCCATTACGCTATCGGCGCTGCTCACGTCCACAGAGGATATTCTGCGGCTGGCAGGCTGTATTCTGCTGCTGATCGTGTTGACGCTGAGTCTGGCCTGGTTCTGCTATTCTCCGATTTTTAAGATGACCACGCGCTATGCGCAGGGACGCGGGAATGAGTTCCAGCTGCTGAACGACACGCTGGAAAGCTTCCAGTGCCGGACAGAGCTGCTGCACAGGGAATCCGAGCAGCAGCGGCGGCTGCTCTCAAATTACACGCTGCTGATGCTGCTCAATGGTACGGCGCAGGCATCTGAGGCAGACAAGCACATGGAACAGCTTGGCATTGATTTTCCGTACCCCTGCTTTGAGGTCATTTTGGTTGCGCCTGCTGCAAATCAGGTGATCACGGAGGAAAATATCCAGACGCTGTTATCCAGCATTCCGGATACTGCCGGAGATGACGCTGTGCTGTACGCGGTCGATTGTGTTCCGGATGAGCACATTCTGGCGCTTTTGTGCAACTATCAGGAAGATGCGCAGAACGGCCTGCTCCGGCGACTTCACACGTATTTAAATCGTCTTCCCAGACGCTTTCACATTGTCGAGGGCAGTGTGACCAATGCCTGCGGTATCTCCGCGTCCTATCTGACTGCGGAGGCAAAGCTGAAAATGCTGATGAGCTTACCGCAGGACTGCGCCGCTGCCGCAGGTGACCAGATGGAACCGGCACAGCTGGCGGCGCAGCTGATCCAGGCGCTTGAGCTGGGGGACTGCCAGAGAGCACTGCTGACGTTGGAGCAGCACATGGCTGCACTCCGGAATAACGGTTCCGAGCTGTTCTGCCGCTACGCAGTTATGAATCTGGTCAGCGGTTTGCAGCGTCTTTGCGTGCAGTACAATTATAAGCTTTCTGACACGCAGCTGAGTATGCTGCTTCCGACGAACAATTTACAGGCGGTTCACTATGAGCTGCTTCAGCTCATTCCCATCCTCTGTGCACAGATCAGTGAGTTCAATGGAAAAGCGATTCATTCCACCGACCGTCTGGTTATGGAGTATTTGCAGGCACATTTCTGTGACTACGACATTTCTGTACAGAGCATTGCCGAGTCGGTTGGCATCGGAATCAATCGCTGTTATGCCATCATCAAGGAGGAAACCGGCCACAGTCTGAAGACTATCCTGACAAAAATGCGGGTCGAGCGCGCCAAGGAGCTTCTAAAGGACAACACGCTTTCTGTCTCTGAAATCAGCGGACAGCTCGGCTATGGGAGTGCATCCTACTTTATTCGTGTATTCAAACAGGCTGTTGGTCAGCCGCCGGATTCCTATCGCCGCGCGTCCCAGCCTGGCGCCGATCCGGAGGATGTTGGTGCATTTCCGGAGGACGACTGAACACACGGCATGCGCTTTTTCGGCGTGTTTGTCTGATTCTGGGTCTGCCTGTGTGCATGGATGCAACAGACCGCGCATGCTGCCCTTTTACATACTGCGTGGCCCCAGCTTTTCAAAGGAAAAGCTGGGGCCACTGTCAATCATCATCTGTAAGTTTTCGATATTAGATCAGATTTCATTCAGAGCGCAGAAAAAAACATGAGAACCGGCCGGACAGATATGCGTCTGTTTCCCCAGCTTTACTGTTGCCGGAACCGGTGTCTGGATGTCAAAGCGCCACATGTTCTCCTGCTTTTTCCAACGGGACAGGAGGATGCCATGCCGTGTTTCCAGTCTCGCCTCCAGCCAGTCAAGACGCGCATCTGGATGCGGCGCAACAATGACCTCCTGATAGCCGGGCTTATTCTCTACCGTTTGCAGACCGGCTGCCTTGGTATAGACCCAGTCCAGAACGGCACCATACGCATAGTGGTTAAAGGAATTCATATCCGGACTCCAGAAGCTGCCGTCCGGCATCAGACCATCCCAGTGCTCCCAGATGGTCGTAGCGCCCCGTGTGACAGAATAGAGCCAGGATGGATACTCCCGCCGCAGCAGCAGACTGTACGCCAGCTCCTGATAGCCGTAGTCCGTCAGAACGTGCAGCAGATAGGGCGTTCCAACAAAGCCGGTCTTCATCTGCACGCCATCCTGACGAATCATCTGCGCCAGCTGATCAGCCGTGGCCTGCGTGTCAGCGCACAGATTGAAATGGGCGGCAAGCACGCATTCTGTCTGTGTGTGATAGAGCGGGAATTTCAGGCGGAACGCCTCTTTGGCACGCGCAAGCAGGGCAGCCTCCTGTGAAACATCCTCGCCAAGTGCCGTTCCGGCCTTTATGACCAGCTGTAGAGAGTGGGCATAGTAGGCTGAGGCAATGAGATCTTCTCGGCTCTTCCCCTTATAGCTGCCGGCCGGCGCATCCAGCCCCAGCCAGTCGCCAAAGTGCGTCTCGCCGGTCCAGAGATCCGGCGTGCCGGTATGCGTCTGGATGTAGTGTACCCACTGCTTCATGCTGTGGTACTGTCTGCGCAGCAATTCCAGATTGCCGAATGCCAGATAGACCTCCCACGGGCAAACTGTGGCCGCGTCACCCCAGGCGGCGCTGGTCTTGCCGTTTTTCAGAATATCCGGTACGACATACCCCACGCAGCCGTCCTCGCGCTGGCCGACGGCAAGATCATGCAGCCACTTTGAGAAGAATTGCTCTGTGTCAAAATTCAGGCAGGCAGTCCGGCAGAACATCTGCGCATCTCCGGTCCAGCCCATGCGCTCATCCCGCTGTGGGCAATCCGTCGGCACATCCAGAAAGTTGGACTTCTGCCCCCAGACGACATTGTCAAACAGCTGGTTGAGAAGCGGCTCTGAGCAGTGCAGATAGCCGGTTCGCCGCATTTCGGAATGGAGCACGATCGCACGGAAATGGTGCGCAGCGGCCTGCTCAGGGCCATTGGGGAAGGCATTTACGCGGATATAGCGGAAGCCCCAGAAGCTCAGCTTGGGCTTGTAGGTCTGTTCGCCGTCAGTACAGATGTAGCGGTAGCGGCATTTGGCTGAACGGTAATTCTCAGTATAGAAGTTTCCGTCCCTGTCCAGAACCTCTGCAAAGGAGAGGTCAACCACCTCTCCGGCTTTTGCGGTGAGGGTTGTCTGCACGTATCCGGTCATGTTCTGGCCAAAATCCAGAACGACCTCGCCCTTTGGCGTACGGAAGATGCGGGCGGGATGCAGAGAATCCATTTCTTTGACGGCAGGACCCTCCTGCTCAATCAGTGTCTCATCCGGCCCATCCCATTCTTCTGCCTGACAGACGGAGGTGGGCTGGAAGGTTGCATCATAGACCTCGCCGTCATACAGACCTGAGAAGCGAACCGGACTTTCGGAGACGCACCACTGGCGGTCAGTCGAGATCGTAGTGGTTGTGCCGTCCGTATGAAGCACGGTCAGCACTGCGATCAGTGCAGCCGGCTTTTTTGCCTGCTCCCGCTGGAGCTCGCACTGATACCAGCCGTCCAGATTGCTGCGATACCAGCCGCGTCCCACCAATACGGAGATTCGGTTGTTTTCCGCAAGCAGCTGCGTTACATCGTAGGTTTGAACCTGGAGGCGCTTAGTGTAATCGGTAAAGCCCGGTGCAAGAATATAATCGCCCACCCGTTTGCCATTGATTTCAGCTTCATAGACACCTGCGGCCGTAATACGCAGTGTCGCCTTCTGAATGCTGCCCGATATGGTAAACGCCCGCTCAAACCTGGGAGCGGCCATTCCAAGCGCATCTCCGGGAATAATCCATTTTGCGCAGAGTGTAGTCTTCATTTTTCTAAACCTCCCCGACAGGCAGCTGAGGCTGCCGTTACGGGCATTATAGCGAAGAGCGGCCGCTCGTGCAATAGCACAAATGCACCGGCGACCATAATTCTCCCATGCACGGCGGTAAAAGCACGCCTATGGCAGTTTGAAACCTGCCGCACCTGCCATAAAAACGCTGATATGACAGAATAAAGCCGTCACGAATCCGTCCGGCAAGCATGTGACGTCATAGGACGTGCTTTGGAGGAATAACATGATACGGGTCGTGGAGGTGGTGATTATCGTAATTCGTCCCCTCACGTATGACAGCGACGTACATACCGTATCCGGCAGAAGAAACGACATCAGAATCGAAAATCTCTCACCCATCCTTTCTGATGAAGAGCGCGTGAAGCAGCGAAAATGCGTGGAGGAAGGGCTGTTTGAGATTTTTATAAAATATACAGATCAGAGAGAAGAGCATGACGAATTGTGAGCGGCTGCGGTATGACATACCGGTCAGCGGCTCTTTTTTATGGGAAGGGAGCGAGCATATGTATGCGATTTACGCAAGACAATCCGTGGACAAAGCAGACAGCATTTCCATTGAAAGCCAGATCGCATTCTGCGAATATGAGCTGCGGGGGGAAGCGTGTAAAATCTATACCGACAGAGGCTACAGCGGAAAAAATACAGACCGTCCTGCCTTTTCCGAGCTGATGGCCGATATAGAAAGCGAGCGTATCCGCAAGGTGATCGTCTACAAGCTGGACCGGATCAGCCGCTCGATCCTTGATTTTTCCAACATGATGGAGCAGTTTGAAAAGCACCGGGTTGAGTTTGTATCTACCACAGAGAAATTTGACACGGCATCCCCGATGGGGCGTGCCATGCTCAATATCTGCATCGTGTTTGCCCAGCTGGAGCGGGAAACGATACAGAAGCGCGTCGCAGATGCATATTTTTCCCGCAGCCAGAAAAGCTTTTATATGGGCGGGAGGGTTCCTTACGGATTTCGGCTGGTGCCGACTGCCATTGGTGGGGTGAAGACCTCCATGTACGAGATCAAACCCGATGAAGCCGAGCAGATCAAACTGATTTACGAGTTATATTCCAGACCGGAATGCTCTTACGGTGACATCATTCGATATTTTCAGGAGCATAACATCCGGAGAAATGGAAAACCGTGGGGACGCACACGTCTTGCAGATGTGCTCAGAAATCCCGTTTATGTTCGTGCCGATCTGTCGGTTTATGAATTTTACCGTGAGCAGGGCGCAATCATAACAAACGAACCCGGCGATTTTGTCGGAATAAACGGCTGCTACGCCTACAGGGGACAGGATGGTACCGGCGGCAGGCAAAGAAGTCCGGAGGGCTGTCATCTGGTGCTGGCACCGCATGAGGGGATTGTTCCCGCTGCGCTTTGGCTCAGGTGTCGGGCAAAATGTCTGGAAGCGCAGCAGATCAGACCATGTCAGAAAGCCAAAAACACCTGGCTTGCCGGAAAAATCAAATGCGGCGTCTGCGGCTATGCGCTGGTGGAAAAACGCTATGCAAGGACAACTGCACGCTACTTTCTCTGCTCCAACAGGATGAACACCGGCGCCTGTAAAGGCGCCGGTACCATTTATGCAGATGAGCTGGAACAGCTCATTTATCATGAAATGCACAAAAAGCTGGCGCAGTTCAAAAAGCTCAGAAAGCGTAAGGAAAATCGGCTTAACCCTGAATTGACTGCCTTAAAGGTCGAGTTGGCACAGGTAGGGGATGAGATCGGTTCTTTGATGGAGCGCATGGTGAACGCGGATGATGTGCTGTTCCGCTATATCTGCGGCCGTATCAGGGAGCTGGACGGCAGGAAACAGGTGCTGATAAAGCGTATCTCGGAGCTAGAGCTGCATAAGGAAGCAGATTATACGGAAATCAGCAATCACCTGACCACGTGGGAGGAGTTAAGCTTTGATGACAAGCGCCAGATTGTAGACCAGCTTATCCGCGTCATCTGCGTGTGCAGTGATTCGATTAAAATTGAATGGAGGATTTAGTAAGCCTGATGTCCATCCTGTACGCTTTGGTGAGGCATTGCAGCTGCTGCGGGAAAAGCTGGATGAGAAGAATGTCTATTACATGAATCCGGCGCTCGAGTCCTGATCAGCGGCAGCATAGACACGAATACCCCGCGGAAAGCATCACTTTCCGCGGGGCGGCTGTATGTGAGATGAGTCATCCTTCCGGTGCTGCCTGCTCCTGCGGCGAAACGCGCCAGTAATGGCCGTCCTTTCGCGCCAGCAGATGCTCCGCGATCATGTCGCGGCGGATGGTGCAGAAATCGTCGTGGAAGTCGGCAATCAGGATGTTGACCTCGCGCTCGGTATAGACGCGGTCAAAGGCAAAGGTTTCTGCGATGACCTCCAGCACGATGCGCTCTTTTTTGCGCTGCGTCGGGATGGCGGTCAGGCGGCCATACTGAAAAAACGTGTCGATCACACGGCGGCGATAGTCTGCCTCGCGCTGCGCCTGTAATGCGGCCTCGTCCGATTCTTCCTGCAAAATATCCAGAATGCGCGTTTCAAAAAGCGTCCGGTTCAGCGCATACATGGTGTAATACTGGCTTTTGTACGAGCGCACTGCGCCCGCGTCGGCCAGCTTTTTCAGATGAAAGGAGACGGTGGGGGCGGTGATGCCCAGCCGCTCGGCCAGCCGCTCAACATACATATCCTCAAGCGCCAGCGATTTGAGAATTTGCAGCCGCGATTTGTCGGCCAGACACTTGAAAAGGGCGATGGACTCAGTTTCGGTCATTGTGCGTCCTCCCAGATGGAGGCAAACGTCGCGGAGATACCGGACAGCGTATCCAGCTTGATCGCCTCAAGATTCTGCGCCACCACGTCGCCGTGTGCCACAGCGTTTTCATGCGCCCTGCGCCAGTTGGAGGGAATCTGCTCCAGCTTTTCGGCAAAGAAAGCGCGAACGGTCGCCTCGTCGCCGCGTGTGCGCGCGACGGAGAGTATGGTGCGGAAAATGTCATAGACGTTGGCGCGCACCTTTTCAAAATTGGACTCATCCGTCCGGTCATCAGACAAAAGCGCGTCGCCGCGCTGACGGCACAGGGCGATCTGCGCGTCAAAATACGCGTTCATTTTTGCGATTTTTTCTTCCATTCAGGGCTGCCTCCGATCTGACGCAGCCGGCGAAATGACACAGCCGGACGCGACAGGTTTGTTCTGTTATCTGAATTATACAATTATCACATTAAAAAGTCAATACTGATTAGATAAATATAAAAATAAAACCAACAATTGCATCTCACAGCAGGCAGAAGGACGTGAAAATATCCCTGACGCACAGCGCGCGTCAGGGATAGCACGTATTGCAGTTTCAATCAGGATGAAAGGGACAGGAGATACTGACCGATCTGATGACTGAAGCGAAGCGAGGGAAGAAGCAGCTCGTCCGGCATCCGGTTTGCATAGTTGTGCGCTTCAAAGGAAAAATCGCCGTCGTAGCCGATCTCATGCAGCGCACGCACGATTGCACCCCAGTCCGCAAAGCCAAAAAACGGCATGACATGCATCAGAGGTTCATAGGTTTTGCTGGCCGCGTCGGAAACGTGCGTGGCTTTCAGGCGCTTTCCAAGCAGATGCACTGCCGCAGGCTGGTCAAATTCCTGAATGTCGCCGTGCTCAAAGTCCCAGCAGACGCCGATGCGGTCGTCTGCAAAGGCATCGATGAAGTCTGCGATCTCCTCCGGCGTGACAAAAAATTTCCGCTTTGGAAGAATCGTGTAGTCGATCATGTTCTCAATCGCAAGCTCCACACCGATGGCGGCGGCATCATCCAGAAGACGCTTAAAATACGTCAGATTTCTTTCGCGCGAGGAAGCAATGGGGCGCTCGGCGCTGAAATCCGTGTCCGGATGTACAACGCAGAGCTTGGAGCCAAGCGCTGCGCAGCAGCGAAGCGAGCGGCGCAGGAGCATTTCATGGTGTGCGCGTTCTTCCTCGGTGTAGCGGGGATTCAGAAAATCATAGCTGTACGCGTGGCACTGACCAAAGCTCACGCCAAGGCGTTCGGCGGCCTCGGCGGCCTCGTGAATCCAGTGCTCCCAGCGGTCTGTCAGGAAGTCTGCGTCCGGTGTGGACCAGTCGTAGAAGCAGAGATCGAACCGGTCAAAGCCCGCCTGCGATGCAAGCTCCAACGTTTCCGGTATGGAGAGCTTACGTCCGTCAGGGCGGACAGAAACGATATTCGTTGAGGTTGAAAGGCGCATTTTATACTTCCTGCTTTCTGAATAGATTCATATATGCCGAAAAGTCAAATGCCTCCGCCGCCAGAACATTTCCGTCTGCACAGGGTGTAAACTCCATCAGGTGCGCGTCGCTGCGCGTGGGATTGACCTGCGCACGGCCACGGCGATAGCGTGCCAGCTCCGGACGGATCGTGGCCGCAACGGCCATGGCGTCCACCAGAATTCCGGCGGGATTCATTTGTTTTTTCGTGATAAATTGCAGCGAATGCTGCAAAAAACGTTCAAATTCATGGCTGCTTTGCTCTAAAAGCAGCTGTGCGTGTTCAAGACGCAGCTTACCTGTTACGTCCAGCCCCAGCGCGCGGACAGGCACACCGGAGTCAAAGACAAGCTTTGCTGCCTCGGGGTCATACAGCACGTTCCATTCTGCGCGGCCGGCGTCCGGATCAAGCCAGTAATAGCCGGCGATGGTGACGATCTCTTTGATTTTTGTTTTCAGCTCCGGCGCCTGCATAAGCAGCTGCGCCAGATTGGTCATGGAGGCGATGGATACGATCGTGACAGGCACCGCCGCCTCGCGCAGCGTCTGTGTCAAAAAGGAGAGGGCGGATTGCGGCTGAATCACGGCCGTGTCCGGCGCAAGGTCAATATCACACAGCCCATCTGCGCCGCAATAGGCCGGATCGAACGTAAAGTCGCGATACAGCGGCTTTTCCGCGCCGGAGAAAACCGGCGTTTTTACGCCAGCAATGCGGCATGCGCGCGCTGCGTTGCGGGTGGTGTTTTCTACGGTTGAGTTTCCGTTTACCGTTGTAATGCCAAGGACATGCACTTCCGGCGCACCAAACGCCAAAACCAGCGCGATCACGTCGTCTACGCCGGGGTCACAGTCGATGATGACCGGAATCTGTTTCATTTCCAACTGAGGCTCCTTTTGTCTCGGATTCCCCGCCGCAGGCTCCTGCGGCGGGGAATCGTGTCAGGTTAATCTTCGATCGGGTTTGTGCGGAAATAGTCTGCAAAGGCACTTTCGATGCCGCCGGTGATGGCTTCATACGTCTCGTCCTTTGTTGCCGAGCCGTCGGCAAAGGCAAGCATGGCGTCCTGAATGATCGTGTTGACGCTCTGGTTGTCCGGACAGTAGGAGGAAACGACCGTTGCGGGCGTGTTCTTCAGAATGTTGAACGGGATCTGCAGACGCGGCTCATTGGCGGTGACGGTGGTGTACATCTCCGTCTGCTCTGCGTTGACGTTGACGGGAACGTAGCCGCAGCCGTCCAGCCACATGGCCTGCGTGTCAGCGCTGACCAGATACTGTACAAACGTCCAGGCTGCCTCGACACGTGCGGGGTCGCCGCGGTCGACCATGAACAGGCCGCTGCCGGAGGGATAAGCGCCGCCGACATCGGACTCGCTGACCTTCGGGATTGCTGCAACGCCCCATTCAAACGCATCACCGACCAGATTTGCAATGGTGGGGATACGGGCGCTGCTCATCATGCACATGCTGTTCAGACCCTGCGCGAACTCTTCGTTCATGCTGTCCTTGGTGGCCTTGTAGGCACCGGAGTCGATTACCTTCTGCCATTCGGTCAGGAAAGCTGCGATCTGCTCCTGGCTGGCAAGCTCGGTCATCTGACCGGCATGGCCGCTGTTGTTGTTGCCGAAGTAGGTGCCGTTCTCGCCCTGGGTATTGATGAAGTTTTCAAACTCAAACTGGTCAAGACGGACATTGAGGCCATAGGTTGCGCCTGCCTTTTCGACCAGTGCGGGAAGCATTTCAGCCATTTCCGCGATGGTTGCGGGAGGTGCGTCATAACCGGCCTGTGCAAGCTGATCCTTGTTGTAGTACAGCAGCAGCGCGGAAATTGCGTACGGAACGCCGATCATCTTGCCGTCGATGGAGTAGGCCTCCACGGCGTTCGGGATCAGGTCGCTCTTGCTGACGGTGCTGTCCTCGCGGGCAAAATAGTCCTCCAGCCAGACCGTGCGCTCCCAGTTGCGGATCAGGGCGACATACTCGCTGAACATATGGATGACGTCGGGCATGTTGTCCACATCGTCCGTTGTCATAGCCGCCGTCAGGGCGTTGGTGCCGGGCCAGTCCTGATAGACGCCGGTCACATGAATGCCTTGCTCTGCGCCGATCGTGTTGTTGAACGCTTCGATCTGACGCTCGATGATCTGGCCGCCGGTACCGTCCATTGCGTACCAGTAGGAGAGCTCAAGTACCTCGTCCTCGGCTGCGGGGGTATCGTCTGCATCCTGTGCTGGCTGCGTGGCGGGCGTATCCGACTGTGCGGGCTCACCGTCCGCGGGCTGCTTGGCGGCGCAGGCTGCAAGACCCAGCACCATGACCAATGCCAGAAGCATGGCAAGCATTCGTTTGAGTTTCATCTTCGTTTCCTCCTTGTGTTTTCGCTCCAATTTTGCTTTTATCCTTTCACGGCTCCTGTCATCATACCGGCGACGATACGACGCAGGAACAGTGCAAAGACCAGAATGGTCGGAATCAGGGCGATCATAACGCCCGCCATGACCGGACCAAAGGCGGATGACTCGCGATCCTTCAGCATGGTGATACCAACCTGAACCGTTCGCATTTCATCGCGCGTTGTGACCAGCATCGGCCAGACATACTGGTTCCAGACGCTGACGAAGGAATTCATAAAGACCGTGATCAGCACGGGCTTGCTGATCGGAAGCAGAATGCTGCAAAAGAAGCGCACGTCCGAGCAGCCGTCCAGATTTGCCGCCTCCTGCAGGCTTTTGGAGAAGGTCAGAAAGTTCTGGCGCATCAGGAAAATGTTGTTTGCCGAAACCAGAAAGATCGAGCAGACACCAAGATACGTGTTCATCAGCTTCAGTCTGGAAATTGTGACATAGTTCTGTACGACCAGGACATCCGGCGGAATCATGATCGTGGCCAGCGTCAGCGCAAAGAGAATACGCTTGCCGCGGAACTCAAAAAACGAGAATGCAAAGGCGGCCATGGCCGCGAGAATCACGCGCGTTGTACTGCAAATCAGCGCCACAACAAAGGAATTGAGCATGTAGCGCATGATCGGGGTCTGGGTAAATGCCTGCTTGTAGTTTGCAAGCGTGGGTGTCGGCGGGATCAAATGATACTCCGTTGTGAGAATATCCGCAGGCTGCATCAGCGATGTGGAAAACGCGTAAAGGATCGGGAACAGAAGCACCAGCGCACAGACAACGCAGATGGCCTGCATCAGAATACTGACACTGCGGCGTTCTTTCATTGATAGTGCACCCCCTTCTTCTCCCAGATAAAGGTCGCCATGGTGATCAGGAACGTCAAAAGGAATGTGATGACCGCGGCGGGATTGGCGTTTGTATAGTTGCCGGTGGCATTAAACTGGCGGAAAATGTACTGCATCAGCGTCAGCGTTGAGTTGGACGGGCCGCCGTTTGTCAGGACATTGACCAGACTCATCATCATCATGCCGTAGGCCATGTCCGTGAAGATCAGATAGAACATTGTGGGCGAGACAAGCGGCAGATAGATGGAGAAAACCTTGTGCAGCGGCGAGGCACCGTCGATGGAGGCGCTTTCCAGAATATCGCTCGGAACGCTCCGGATTGCGGAAAGGAGGAAGACGAACGCATAGCCGCTGGAAAGCCAGATCTGGATGATCGAAATGGCAAGCATTGCGTATTTTGCGTCTGTCAGCCAGTGGATATCCACGCCCAGAATGCCGTCGATGATGCCAAGCGGTGAGACGTACATCAGCTGGAAAATCATTGCCATGACGGAAGCAGCCATTGCCATGGGCAGGGCGAAGCTGGTCTCATAGAAGCCGGAGAGCGTTCTGCGGCGATTTGCCAGCATAGCCAGCGTAAAGCCGATCACCTTGGAGATGGGAACGGTCAGAAGGACAAAGCGCACGGAGTTTTTCAGCGCGACCAGAAAACGCTGATCCGAGAGGATGTACAGGTAGTTTTCAAGTCCGACAAAGCGCTTTACATGACCGGTCGCGTCCACGATAAACAGGCTTTTGTAGATCGTCTGCAAAAACGGATAGAACGTAAACAGAACGAACAGCAGCATCGACGGCAGCAGCCACAGATAGGGCGCGACTCTCCGCCGTGTTTTCAGCGAAAGATGTTTCATTTCTGCATCCTCCTCATTCCGTACAGTATTTTCTGACGGCCTCGATCACGCCCGCCGTATAGCTGGCTGCGCAGCAATCGTCCGCACATGCCTTCAGCTCCGGCTTTGCGTTGCCGACCGCCACGCCAAGGCCGACCGTCTGGAACATTTCCATGTCATTCAGACTGTCTCCGATGGCCATGATCTCATCCGTTTTGATGCCAAGCAGAGCGGCCAGCCGACGGATAGCCGCGCCCTTGCTCACGCCCTTTTTGACGATGTCCAGATGACGGTCATCGTAGCGATAGACGTTCAGCTGCGCGTCAAACGGCTGCAGCGCGGGAAGAATCACATCGACAGCGCCGGGCTTTTTGGGGTCGGTGATCATAACCTTTTCAAATTCCAGCTGCGGCCACTCACGCTCAAGCGGGATGTAGAAGTGGTTGTAGCGCTGGAATGTATCGATCTCATGCTGGATATAGGCGTTGTGGCGGTAGATCAGCTCGTCGTCACCCTCGCACATGAAGATGGCCATATCCATCTCATTCGCCTTTAGAATTGCACGCTTGACACACAGAGCACTGAATCTTTCGTCCCAGAGGACACGTCCCTGCTGCCGCGCGCCGGCACCGTTGTTGATCAGCACCGGCTCGGTGATGGAAAGCTTGTCCAGATAGCATTGCAGCTGTGCAGTGCTCCGGCCGGAGGCCAGTGTAAAGCGCACGTTGTGCTGTTGGAGCAGCGATGCAAGCTCATCAAAATAGGGCGTGATTCGCTGCGTTGGGTCGATCAGCGTGCCGTCAACGTCGCAGATCACAAGCTTTGGTTTTGCGGCCATTTTGGCTCCTCCTGTCCCTCCTGCTGCGTCCATGTACGGAAATGCAGCCCCTTGTGGGCGGTGTTTTCGTAATCCTCACAGTATTCCATCACGCGGCCGTCGGTTGTATAAACGGTGCGGAAGATCATGACAACCGGTGTCTGCGGCTCCAGCTGCAGATAGGCCGCAATGCTGGACGGACAGCCAATGGCGCGCACAGTCTCATCCTGATGTGAGGCGCGCAGTCCGGCATAGCGCTCGATCAGATAGAACATTGAGCCCTTGTCCAGATATTCTTTCGTAAACGGCACATGCTTGACATCCGTGCCATTCAGATATGAGATCTGTACGCTGATCGGAATGCCCTCGAGCAGGCGAACGCGCTCAATGTAGACGACCTCGCTCCCGATCGGGATCTGAAGCTGACGCGCGATGGTCTCGGTGGCGACGATCCGCTGGATGGAGATGGTCTTGGCGCGCATCTCACTCAGCTGCTCGGCGTTATCCTCGCGGATGAGCTTGACATCCTGCGGGACGTTTTCCTGATACTCGTTGACAAACGTCCCCTTACCCTTGATCGAGCGCAGGATACCGTTTCGAATCAGTTCGTCTGTTGCGCGGCGTACCGTTGTGCGGCTGACGCCGTATTTTTCCGAAAAAAACTCCTGTTTGGGGATCATCGCGCCCTTTTCATATACGCCGCGAATGATGTCATTGACGATGGCGTCACGAATGATCTCGTGCTCTGCCACCTTTCCGGAGCCTCGTTTTCCTGTCCTTGCCATATGGCCGCCTTTCCCGTTTCCTGTTTCCGAAACAGCCGTCTGGGTTATCGCAATTCTAGCATCTCGTATTTTGAATTGCAAAGCGTGTCCGCGTGTGTGGGCGAATTATGCCTTATTTTTTGTGTATAAACGGCTGCTTTTCTTTTTATATCTCTGTTTTTCTATGCGATTCGATTTTCTCATGTGCCATATTGACCAAATCCGGCAAACCAAGGCCGCAATTGGCACACGGAACGGCACCTTGGGCGCGTAAAAAGCAGGTGTGACGGATGTCACACCTGCCAAGAGTGTCAAAAAGCCTCGTTGCGTTGCGCCATGGTGTAAATAAGATGTAAATCTGTTTTGTCTGGCGGCATGTACGTCGGACAAAACTCTCTGCGCGATGCAAGTGTTGCATGTTTGCGCCAACGGCGCAAACATGATGCGCGCAGCATCGCGAGAAAAGTCAAACGCGAACCCAGCGAAGCGGATCGCGTTTGAACGCATGTCAAAAAGACTTTTTTGACATGCGCAGCAGGTGTGACGGATGTCACACCTGCCTGAACGAATTCGATATGTGTGCCGGAGTATCCTGTTCCTGAGCAAAGGCGGAAGCGCTTTGCCCGCGACGGGACTTGACAAGCGTACCGATCAGATTCCCGTGATCGACCCATCCTGCGCACAGACAACGTCCGGCGCTGCTTTCAGCCGCGCAGTCAGCGTGTCCGGATGAATGGCGGAGAGAAAGACAAAGCCGTTATCCATCAGCAGGATGGAACGCGTTTTTCGCCCGAAGGTTGCATCCACCAGCATGTTTTTTTCGCGGGCGACCTGAACCGTCCGCTTGATCGGGGCCGAGGTCGGCGTTACGATTCCAATCAGCCTGCTCTGTGTGATCTGGTTGCCGAAGCCGATGTTCAAAAGCTCCATTTGCAGTCCTCGCTTTCCCTGTCTGTCAGCGCTCTGCCCCTGCGGCAGGATCAGTCTGCTCGGCGGCGGAGGA
>CAZPYW010000018.1:0-15537 GCA_964590095.1 uncultured Oscillospiraceae bacterium
GCAGTAGATGGGGATCATCTGCAGCTGGTCGTCGGTCATACCGGCTTCGATCAGGGAATCATATTCCCAGGTGCCGTTCTGATAGAACACAGCCTTGCCCTCGGTGAACTCAGCCTTGGACTCGTCGCCGGTGGAGGAGGTCAGCGTGGTGGCATCGATGGCGGTATCGGTGATATACAGATCCCAGATTGCCTTGAAGTTGTCAAGGTACTCGTCGGTGATGGTGGGAACGTTGGTGTTGACGCCCTGATAGTACAGCGGCAGGTTGGCCAGATGGCCGGAGAAGCGCCAGGAAGAGGAGTCGTGCAGGCCAGGAGCGGAGAACGCGTCGAAGCCAAGCTCATCAGCTCGGACATGGATGTTGTCCGCAACAGCCTTCAGAGACTCAAAATTGGTGATGTCCTCAACGGCGTAGCCGGCAGCAGCCAGCAGATCCTTGTTGACGATGATGCCGTAGGTCTCATAGCAGTGACCCAGAGCCTTCAGCTCGCCAGCGTCGTTGTACAGATTGAACGTGGTGCTGCTCTGCTCTTCTGCGATTGCAGTGCCGGTGAGGTCGATTGCGTACTCATCCCAGTCGTTCAGACCGGCAACGTTGCCGATGTTGAAGATGGTGGGCGCATCGCTCTTGGCCATTTCGGCGGTCAGCGTGTCGGAGTAGGTGCCGGAGGCAGCGGTAACGACCTTGACCTCAACACCGGTCTTTGCGGTGTAGTCGGCGGCCAGCTGCTGCAGAGCGGTATCGAACTCAGGCTTGAAGTTCAGATAGTAGACCTTGCCGGAAGCGGTCGCGGCAGGCTCCTCTGCGGGCTCTTCTGCGGCGGGTTCGTCGGCAGCCGGAGTCTCGGCAGCGGGGTTTTCGGTAGCGGGCTCAGTCGGGGTCTCGGTCTTGGCGGCACAGGCAACCAGAGCGAAAACCATGACCAGAGCAAGAAGCATTGCGATGATCTTTTTCATGATATTTCCTCCTGTTAATAATATGCTTTCAAAATTGGAAACGTTTCCATTTCCGACGCCCCTATTATACTACATTTTGCGATTTTTCGCAATGAAATTTCGTCAAGATGAAAAAACTAGCAAAATGTACGATTGACGCATCTTTATTTTGTGCAATTATATCAGGATTATCCGTGATTTCCGGTCGTTTCGAAGATCGTTTCCAGCAATTCCTCCCGCGTGATCGAGCCAAAGTAGTCCTGTAACGGCAGCGTGTCCAGCACCTCTGCAAACGCCTCGGCGCGGAACTGACAGCCGCGAAGCGCATTTGTCACATCCGTGATCTCACGAACAGACATGAAATCGCCATAGATGCTGATGCTCTGCACCGTGCCGCCCTCAATTTCGGCATAGACCTCGACCAGGCCGCCCGTCCAGCGGCGGCGCGCGGTGTAGTTGTACGCCGGCGAGCGGCCATACGTCCACTCCCACGTGTCGTACTTCTCTGTTTTCAGACTCTGCACGCAGGCAAGCTCCTCCGGACTGAGCGCGTCCTCCTCCACGTCGGTCTTTCCAAGCGTCTGCTTTAAGTATGCCCAGAATTCGTTCAATGACATGTCGGTTTTCAAAAATGCGCGGATATTGCCGATGCGGCTTTGTACCGACTTTCTGCCCTTTGAGCGGAACTTTTCCGGATCGACGTTCAGTGCGCCCGCAACCATTTCGGGATTCGAGTCAAACAGAAGCGTGCCATGGTGCAGGATTCGTCCCTTGACAATGCGCTGCGCTGTGCCCGAGACCTTGCGCCCCTCGACCAGAATGTCATTGCGTCCCGATGCCTCGGCGTTAAGCCCAAGCGCCGACAGTGCGCTTACGACCGGCTCGGTGAAGCGCTCAAGCCGCAGCGCACCCGCGCTTTCATCCGTAATAAAGGAATAGTTCAGATTCCCCATATCGTGATAGACCGTTCCCCCGCCGGTTGTCCGGCGCACCACATGGATGCCGTGCTCCTCGACAAATGCGCGGTTGATCTCGGCGGCGGCATTCTGGTTGTGGCCAACGACCACCGTGTTGTCGTTTTGCCACAGGATCAGATAATCTGCATCGGTGCGGTTGAGCAGGACGTATTCCTCAAACGCCAGATTATAGGCAGGGTCAGTCGAGCCGGTTTGTAAATAGTGCAGCTTTTGCATGGTATCCCTCTTTGCTGTCTGGATTTTAAGCGGCGTATGGCCGCTCGTTTTCGTATATTTTATCACATCTCGCTTCATATGAAAATCATTTTCGACGTGTTTTTCTGTTTTTTGTCATTTTCTACAATCCACATTTGTATTCTGCGTATTGATTTTGCAGACTTGTCATAGCCGCGTATTTCGTGTATAATCGCCTTGAAACGGCGGCGTTTTCTGCGCCTTTGCGCAGCGCCGCAGCATGGAGGAAGCATGACGTTATCTGCGTTTTTTCAGGCCAATCCCAAAGCCGCGCTTGGGCTCTCCGGCGGGGTGGATTCGGCGTATCTGCTGTATGCTGCGCACGCATGCGGCGCGGATGTGCAGCCCTACTTTGTCAAAACCGCGTTTCAGCCCGCGTTTGAGCTGGAGGACGCCAGACGCCTTTGCGCGCAGCTTGGCGTGTCGCTTTGCGTGATTGAGGTGGATATTCTCTCGTGTGCAGCCGTCACGGAAAACACATCCGCGCGCTGCTATCACTGTAAGCGGCAGATTTTCTCTGCACTTGCCGCGCAGGCGGCGCGTGACGGCTATTTTCTTCTGCTGGACGGAACGAACGCCTCAGACGACGCAGCTGACCGCGCGGGTATGCGCGCCCTGCGTGAGCTTTCGGTGCGCTCTCCCCTGCGCGAGTGCGGACTGGACAAGTCCACGATCCGGCAGCTTTCCAGACAGGCGGGGCTGTTTACGCATGATAAGCCGGCCTATGCCTGTCTTGCAACGCGCGTTCCGACCGGCGAGCCGATCACGGCTGCGCTGCTCCGCGCAACCGGGGAAGCTGAGTCGTTTCTGTTTTCCCTTGGCCTGCGCGATCTGCGTGTGCGGGTTTTTCATGGCGCAGCGCGGATTCAGGTGCCGCGTGATGCGCTTGAGACGGTGCTCGCGCAGCGCGAGACGATTATCGATACGCTGAAAAAGCATTACAGTGCAGTTTTACTCGATTTGGAGGTGCGCGGATGAGTCAGGATATCCGAAAGCTTTTATCCGATGTCAAAAATGGGCAGCTTTCCGTGGACGAAGCGGAGCTGCTGCTGAAAAAAGCGCCGTTTGAAGACCTGGGCTATGCCAAGGTCGATCTGCACCGCGCCGTCCGACAGGGCGCGCCCGAGGTCATCTATGGCGCGGGAAAAACGGCGCAGCAGCTGACCGGCATCGCCCAGACGCTGTATACCAGCGGTGTCTGCCCCATTCTGATCACGCGCCTTTCTCCGGAAAAGGCCGAGGCCGTTTCCGCGGTGCTCCCGCTTTGCTACCATGCCGAGGCGCAGCTTGGCGTGATCGGCGCGCTTCCGACGCCGGACGGCCTGGGGACGGTTGTCGTTGCCTCTGCGGGAACGTCGGATTTTTCCGTAGCGGAGGAGGCCGCCATCACGGCCGAGGTACACGGCAGCCGCGTCGTGCGGCTGTATGATGTGGGCGTGGCGGGGATGCACCGGCTGCTTTCGCATCTGGATACGCTGATGTCCGCGCGCGTCATTGTTGCGGTTGCGGGCATGGAGGGCGCGCTTGCCAGCGTCATCGGCGGGCTGGTTTCGTGCCCTGTCATTGCCGTGCCGACCAGTGTCGGCTATGGCGCAAGCTTCGGCGGCGTTGCAGCGCTGCTTTCAATGCTCAACTCCTGCGCCAGCGGCGTGAGCGTCGTGAATATCGACAACGGCTTTGGCGCAGGCTTTTTGGCCAGCCGCATCGACCATCTGGGAGGACAGGGATGAAAACACTCTATCTTGACTGCGCCATGGGCGCAGCCGGTGACATGCTGATGGGTGCGTTGTACGCACTGCTGCCGGAGGGAAATGATTTTTTAGCGCGGATGCGCGCGCTTGGCCTGCCCGATGTTGAGATCATCGCAGAGCCTTCGGTCAAGTGCGGCATCACCGGCACGCACATGCGCGTTTTGGTGCATGGCGACGAAGAGAGCTGTGTACACGCACATGCGCACGAGCACACGCACCACGGCGCGACACTTGCCGCGCTGACACAGAGAATTGAAGCGCTGCACGTCTCCCCTGCCGTGCGCGCGGATATTCTGGCCGTCTATCGCGCGATTGCAGAGGCAGAAAGCCGCGTACACGGCGCACCGGTCGAGCAGATTCACTTCCATGAGGTCGGCTCGCTGGACGCACTGGCCGATGTGACAGGCGTTTGCCTGCTCTTTTCGATGCTTGCGCCCGAGCAGGTCATCTGCTCGCCCATCTGTGTCGGAAGCGGACAGGTGCGCTGCGCGCATGGATTGCTGCCGGTGCCTGCGCCTGCAACGGCGCTTCTGCTTGAGGGACTTCCCATCTATGGAGGCACCATCAGCGGCGAGCTTTGCACGCCGACCGGCGCGGCGCTGCTGCGCCATTTTGCAACCGGCTTTGGCCAGCTGCCGCTGATGCGGCCGGAGAAGACTGGCTATGGCATGGGTACCAAAGACTTCCCTGCCGCAAACTGCGTCCGCGCCATGCTTGGCCAGACGGAAGCACCAACGGAACAGATCTGCGTCCTCAGCTGCAATCTGGACGACATGACACCGGAGACAATCGCCTTTGCCGCCGAGCAGCTGTTTGCAGCCGGTGCGCTGGATGTCTACACCACGCCGATCGGGATGAAAAAATCACGCGCCGCCGTGATGCTCAGCTGCATCTGCCGTCCTGCACAGCAGGAGGCACTGACGCGTCTGATCTTCCGGCACACGACCACGCTTGGTGTGCGCGCGGAGGTCTGTGCGCGCTATGCGCTTTCGCGCCGAACATACACGGTACAGACGCCGGACGGCGCAGTGCGCGTGAAAGAGAGCACCGGATACGGCGTGACGCGGAGAAAGGCCGAATACGACGATCTGGCCGCAATCGCACGGAAAACTGACCGTTCGATTCAAGATGTTCTTGCATCGATCGACCTGACAGAAACATAACAAAGTGCCGCGCAGACCAGACGGTCTGCGCGGCTCAGTTTTACAAGCAATCAGATACTCAGTCAATATAATCAGCACAGCGGCGGACATAGTCGTAGAACTGCGCCTCGGTCGCATACACATAGGGCGTGACCCACAGCGTGCCAACGCCAAGGCAGAGCGAACCGACGATCGTCCAGCCAATAAAGCTGAGATCCTGCACGAACTTTTCCCACTTGTGGCCGTTCATCAGTCGGCGGCTCTCATCCACACAGGCCTTCCAGTTGTAGTCCGGATGGTCCGCCTTGACATAGTACGCCATGGAATAGGCGTAGTATTTTACAATCCCGGGGATCACAAACAGCAGCGACCAGAGCGCAGTAAACAGGCCGGTCAAAAAGCCGATCAGAAGCGTTCCGCCGAAATCATCCTGAAAGCCGCGGAACATATCGCCCAGCTGCATGGGCTGGCCGTCACGCGCCTGCTTGAGGAACATATACCGTTTGCTGTATTCCAGCGGCCCCAGCACCAGAATCATACCAATTCCGGGCAGGACGCTGCCCGCCGCCGTCTGAATCAGCGCAATCAGCAGACATGCCGCCAGCGCAACCATCCATGCGTTTTTGAAAATACCGCCGCCAAGCTGCGCGCGTGCGCGCGCCTTTAATTCAGCACGAGTCATAACAATCATCCTTTCTCTTTTCCGTTCTCTTTCTCTTCGTCCATCGGACGTTTTCATTATAATGGGAATATACATAAAATGCAAGGGTGTGCTTTCAATGTCTCAACATAAAAGCGACCCGAATGCGTATTTTGTCACCGCAGAAACATTTATGCAGCCACGAAGCGTAAAATCCATGTATTTCTTAAGAATTCTTAATTTTCCCATCCGCTTCTTGACAGTAATATTTGTCTTCTTTATTATGGATACATAGGGAAAATCCGATGTCTTCGAATATCGGCGATTTCCTTTGGTTGTGGCATGTGTTCCATATGAAAGGCGGTAATATTCTTCTGTTAGAAGTCCGTAAAGCAGCTCATGTGAACATGTAGAAAGGAGTAACTATGAAAAAGAGAATTCGTATGATTTCAATTCTCTGTGCCGTGTGCATATTTGCATCCCTGCTATCCGGCTACGTCATCGCCGCATCGACCGAAACGGAAAATGGCCTCGACGCAGAGGCGGCGCTTCATTGGAAAACCATCGGCGGTGAGTATCCACATACCACTTTTTTCATCTACGATGATTCGGAATACGTGGCCGAGCTCACAGACGGCAAAACTCTGCTTTCCGAAAGCGGCTACGTAAATGGATACCTCTATGCCGCCGACAAAGAGGCTCTAACTGTACAGCTTATGTATTCCCGCAATATCAATAAGTTTGAGCAAGTCCACACAAAACTCTATTGCATCGCAGACGAGGATACCATCTCGATATTTGATATCGAAACAAAAACGGAAAGCATTCTCTATTCCGCAGAGGGTTCCGAGCTCAAAAATCTGATTGTTACCGACGAGGGAATTTATTTCATTCGAGATGACAGCATCTGTATTTTGGATGAGGAAACGCGCGCCTGTACCGTCATAACAACGATTGAGGGCATTGACTGGATATACCCCGTGAGCACAAAACGGATTGGATGGACAAAGGATGAGTACCCAGATTATCGGGTGTATGACATCCGAACCGGTCAGAGTACGCAAATTGATTTGCGTGGACTGGATGCAATTGAGGATCGTCTGTGTAAGGCCGAGGAGGCCGCATTAAAGCCATGGGAAAGGTCGAACAGCAAAAACACCGTCTCCCTGCCCGCATCTGCAGCAACCTCTGAAGGACTGCCGCTTGACAATTATCCCGCAGGATCTTATTTCACAAAAAACGGCCTAGCGTGTACAGATCATGGTGCGGACGGCTGTAATTATTACGATAATACATGCAACTGTAAAAATTTTGCCAATTCCATACAGCGCGATGGTTTTGCAAAGTATGTATTTGCTCGATGCGTCGATCTTTCAACATGGAAGCCGTCCGGCCATGAAATCGGGACAAACGTGACTCCGATAAAAGATGAATTGCAGCATCTGAAAGCCGGTACATATTTAAGGCTTCAAGTAAAAGACAGGGATTTTCAGCATTCAATCATCATTATGAGTACAAGTGAAAGCGGTATCGCAATCTATGAAGCAAATTATCCGGACAACAACTGCATTGTGAATGTAAGAAGCCGGACATATGATCAGTTCGCTAAACAGTATTCTCAAATCATTTCGATATATGCGCACGACCTGTCCAGTTACCAACAGTACAATGCAAGCTATCATAAAGTGGCGTGCACCGTTTCCGGTTGTGGCGGATATCGCTTGCGTCCGCATTACGCCGCTACGACAGGCGCAAATCAAACGTGTCTCGCATGTGGCTATGTCGGTGCGATCAACGTTGGGATTCAATCCGACTCGGCATCAAAATAACACTTCAATACCGCCCACGTGAAAAAGTCCGAGGCGTTGGCCTCGGACTTTTGTGTACATATCAGGCTGTCAAAGCCCCATGTCGGGCAGACTTGCAAAGCCCTTTGCCAGATCCTCATCCGTCGGGACGGAATCGACCATTGCGCCGTCATTATACTGCGCGTACGCCTTGAGGTCAAAATAACCCGTACCGGTCAGACCAAACAGGATGGTCTTTTCCTCGCCGGTTTCGCGGCAGCGCAGCGCCTCATCGATTGCCGCGCGGATGGCGTGGCTGGACTCGGGCGCGGGCAGGATACCCTCAACACGCGCAAACTCCTCGGCCGCTTCAAAGACCTGCGTCTGCGTGAGCGTGCGTGCCTCCATCAGGCCGTCGTGGTAGAGCTGGGACAGCGTGCTGTTCATGCCGTGATAGCGCAGACCGCCCGCGTGAATGGGCGAGGGCATAAAGCCGCTTCCCAGTGTGTACATCTTGGCCATCGGGCAGACCTTGCCGGTGTCGCAGAAGTCATAGGCAAATTTGCCGCGCGTCAGACTTGGACAGGTTGCCGGCTCGACCGCGATAAAGCGGTAGTCCGCCTCGCCGCGCAGCTTTTCGCCCATAAACGGCGCAATCAGGCCGCCCAGATTCGAGCCGCCGCCCGCGCAGCCGATGATGATATCGGGCTTTACGCCGTATTTATCCATTGCAGCCTTGGCCTCCAGGCCAATCACACTCTGGTGCAGCAGCACCTGGTTGAGAACACTGCCCAGCACATAGCGATAGCCCTCGTGGCCTGTCGCGTCCTCGACTGCTTCCGAGATGGCACAGCCCAGACTGCCGCCCGTTCCCGGGAACTCGGCCAGGATTCTGCGGCCAACTTCGGTTGTCTCAGACGGAGAGGGCGTGACATGCGCGCCATACGTCCGCATGACCTCGCGCCGGAACGGCTTTTGCTCATAGCTGACCTTGACCATGTACACACGGCAGTCCAGCCCCAGATAGGCACAGGCCATCGAAAGCGCCGTGCCCCACTGCCCTGCGCCCGTCTCGGTCGTCACGCCGCGCAGCCCCTGCTGCTTCGCGTAATATGCCTGTGCGATGGCAGAATTGAGCTTATGCGAGCCGGAGGTATTGTTTCCCTCAAACTTATAATAGATCTTCGCCGGTGTGTTCAGCTTCTTTTCCAGACAGTATGCCCGCACCAGCGGCGACGGACGGTACATCTTGTAAAAATCACGGATCTCCTGTGGAATTTCAAAATACGCCGTCGTGTCGTCCAGCTCCTGACGGGCAAGCTCGTCACAGAAAACGGGGCGCAGATCGTCCAGCGTAGCCGGCTTTCGTGTCACCGGATGCAGCAGCGGCGCGGGCTTGTTTTTCATATCCGCGCGGAGATTGTACCATGCCTTCGGCATCTCGTCCTCGGTAAGATAAATTTTGTACGGGATCTGTTCCATAATAATACCAGCCTTTCTGTTCGGCGCGGGACAGGAAACAAAAAACCCGTCCCACAGTTTTTCTAAACTGCTGGGACAGGATGCTTCCTGCGGTGCCACCCGGCTTGACACGATGTGTCCTCTTTGACTGTACTGACATACAGCGGTTCTTGATAACGGAGTCCCAACTCCGGCTTGCATCGGCGCCATCACGGCACGTTCCGCTTGCCCTTAGAAGACCATTCACACTCCCCCGCACGCACCGCACTCTCACCCTCGGCGGCTCTCTGAAACGGCAAAAAGGAGGCTACTTCCTCTTCCTCAACGGTTTTGCTTTTGTTTGAGCGAATTTTAGCACCGCAAAGCAAAAAAGTCAAGCGTCAATTTCTATTTTTTGATTTTTATGGGACGCACCGCTGCGCGCATCTGCACTTTGCAAAAAAGCGCGAGCCGCCGCTGGTTCCAGCGGCGACTGCTCAACTTATTGTTTTAACCGTTTGTAAAGTGATACGAGTGTCCGGGGTCATAGGCCATGCGGTTGCTCTCTGAGATAAAGTCCATAAACCGGTTGGCAGCTGACGTCGGCGTCACGCCGCGCAGCGTACACATGACCACCGAACGCGGCGGGATTGTAAAGTCCGTCCGAAGCGGCAGAATAACGCCGCGCCCAAGGCCGGATTGTGAGAACTCCTCGGTCACGCACGCAACACCAAGGCCGATGCGCGCCAGTGAGATCAGCAGATTGTGTGAGCCAAGCTCGATCTCGGGCTGAATGCTGATGCCGCGCGACTGGAAAAACCGCTCGACATGCAGCCGCGAGCTGGCCTTACGCTCAAGCAGGATCAGTGGGAACTGCGCGATCTCCTCAGCCGTATAGATGTGACGGAAGTCACACGGATAGTCCGGCGCGGCAACAAAAATCGTGTGTGTGTCCACGCAGTGGCGGACACAGTACGTCTCCTCGTCCTGTGCCTCGCTGGCAAAGGCAATATCCACCTGTCCGCTGTGCAGATACTCCAGCACCATCCGGCTGGTGCCGTTGAGAATGCGGATGCGGATGTCGGGATAGTCGCGGTGGAAGGATTCCAGACGCGAAAGCAGATAGGTCTTCGTCACCGTGTCGCTTGCACCGATGATCAGCTCACCCGTCAGCAGCTGGCGCGACTGCGCGATCTTCTCCTCTCCGCTTTGAATCATGCCAAGCGCGTGTGTGACGTATTCCAGAAGCGTCTGCCCCTCAGAGGTCAGACTGACACCTCTGGTGCTGCGCGAAAAGAGCCGCACCTGAAGCTGCTCCTCCAGCTGCTTGATCGACTGGCTGACTGCGGACTGTGAGATATACAGATTCTGCGCCGCGGCTGAGATATTGCCCATCCGCGCGACCTCGTGAAAGACACGGTAGAGTTCAAGCTTGACCGACATGGCTGCACCTCTTTATTAGTGAATTTTATGGTTTTGATTAGATATATCTATTTTACTTATCGTTACGCTTTGATTATAATAGCGTCGCTGAAAAAAGTCCAGACCTCTTTTGCCCTGATTTTGAAAAAAGGAGAACCATTATGCTTATTCGTACCGCTGAACAGGATATTGAACGCATTTTATACACCGAAAAGGCCATTGCCGCGCGTGTTGAGCAGCTGGGCGCCGAACTGACCGCGCAGCTGGGCGCTGAGCGTCCGGTGCTGGTCTGCGTCTTAAAGGGCGCGTCGTTTTTCTACATTGACCTCTGCCGCAGCATGAACTGCGCCATCGACATGGACTTCATCGCCGTCTCAAGCTATGGCCAGAATGCCCAGTCCACCGGCGTTGTCCGTCTGATCAAAGACCTGGACAATAACATCACCGGCCGTCATGTCGTCATCGTTGAGGATATCATCGATTCGGGTCTTACCATGAAGTATCTCAAGGAGCTGTTTGCGGCGCGCCGCCCCGCATCCATCACCACCATCTCATTTTTGGACAAGGCCGGTGCGCATCCCGCCGAGTATAAAACCGACATGTGCGGCTTTGAGATCGGCAATGAATTTGTCGTGGGCTACGGACTGGACTATGCCAACTTCTACCGGAATCTTCCCTATATTGGCGTTCTTCGTCCGGAATGCTACGCAAAATAACCAAACCTGTGCGCTTTCGCCGGCTTTTGCCTTGCGGAAGCGCCAGTTTTTAAACGCGGCTATTGACGAAAGCGTCCGTATGGTGTAGACTGGTCTCAGAAATATAAATAGCCGCCAATATAGGTCCGAATGTATGGCTCGGATGTCTCTACCGCAGCGCCAAAGCTGCGACTATTGGAAGCTTTGCCGCAGAGCACGCCCTCTGCGGCCTTGGCGGCAGTCTTTTCAGCGCGCGCTGTGGGGACTGCCGTTTTTTATTTTAAGGAGGAGCAGATCTCATGGAAGCACTGAAAGAACGAATCCGTAAAGAGGGCAAAATTCTCCCGGGCAACATCGTTAAGGTCGATGGTTTTCTGAATCACCGCGTGGACTGCCAGTTTCTTGGCGAGCTGGCCGAGGAATTCGGCAAGCACTTTGACATGTCAAAGGTCGACGTTATTCTGACCGCTGAGGCAAGCGGTATCGCGCTGGCAACCGTCTGCGCCGCGCGCTTTGGCAAGCCCATGATCTTCGCCAAGAAGGCCAAGAGCGACAACATTGAGGGCGGCCTGTATTGCAGTGAGATTGCCTCCTACACCTATCGGAAAAAGGTCACGCTGATCGTGTCCAAGGAGTGGCTCCAGTCCGGAAGCCGCGTGCTGATCATCGACGACTTCCTCGCCCGCGGCGAGGCCATGCGCGGCCTGTGTGAGATCGTCACAAGCGCCGGCTGTGAGCTGGTCGGCATCGGCTGTGCGGTGGAAAAGGGCTTCCAGCACGGCGGCGACAAGCTGCGTGAGTCCGGTGTCAACGTCATGTCGCTGGCCATCATCGAAAAGGCCGAGCCGGGCTGCATCGTCTTCCGCGACGACGACTGAGCGCCGCTCCCCTGCTGCGTTCTATCGAAATCCCAGCTACAGCGTCTGGATGCATGCATCCGGACGCTGTTTTGTCCGGCGCGGGCAGTCTTCTGCTGACGTGTCAGCTGCGGCAACGATATGCTTGCGATACCGTTGATCTCATGATATAATACAAAGATAATTCATCAGAAATCAGGGAGCGGAAGAGAATATGAAACGAATCATCCCATTTTTAAGGCCATATCGGCGTAAAACGCTGCTGGCCATGCTCCTGGTGTCGGTCTCCACGGTGTGTGATCTGCTGCTGCCCACCGTGATGAGCGCCATCTTGAATGATGGCGTCAGACAGGCTGACTTTTCCTACATTGCGCGCTGCTGCGCGCTGATGCTGCTGATTGCAGCAGTCGGTCTTTCCGCGCTGCTGATGGGCAGAAAATGCAGCTCCGAGGTCGTGGCGGGCTTTAACGGCGACATCCGCGCCGCTGTTTTTCGCCGCGTCAATGAGATCGGCTTCTCCGACTTTCAGAGCTTTGGAACGGCAGCGCTCATCACGCGCTCGACCAATGACATCGGGACGATCTCCTGGATTGCCTCGCTGGTCTCGGGCAGCCTTGTCACCATTCCGATTTTGTTCATCGGCGGCGTGGTGCTGGCCATGCGCAAAAGCGTGACGCTGTCGCTGATTCTGCTGGCCTCCATTCCACTTGTGTTTTCCGTTGTGCTGCTGGTCAGCCGCGGCATTACCGAGCTGCACGCAAAATCTGATCATTACATTGACGTTCAGAATGACCTCATGCGCGAGCGCCTGCACGGTATCCGCGTCATCCGCGCATTTAATAAAGAACAGGCACAGCACGAGAAGATTGCAGACGCCACACACATCATGGCTGAGAACATCATCAACGCCAACGTGCGGATGCAGCTGCTCAGTCCGGTTGGCGCATTTTTGCTGAACCTGTCGGTGCTTATCATCCTCTGGGCGGGCTCGATTCAGGTTGGGCATGTTAGCGGTACGCTGACGGGCGGCGATGTCTTCGCCGTGGTGCAGTATGCTGCACTGATTGCAAACGGCGTGATGATGGCCGGTATGGCCGTTGTCTCCCTCCCGCGCGCACAGGTCGCAGCCGGACGTATCTCCGAGGTGCTGGACATGCCGCCTGCCGATGAAAACGGCGGCGACGCGGCGCACCGCTTTGACGGCGCGATCACGCTTGAGCACGTCACGTTCCGCTATGAGGGCGCAGCCGAGGCTGCGGTCAGTGACGTCTCCCTCTCCATCCAGCCCGGGCAGCGCGTTTCCATCATCGGCGGCACCGGCTCGGGCAAAAGCACACTGGTTCAGCTTCTGCTTGCGTTCCGTGCGCCCACCGAGGGCAGGATTCTCTTTGACGGTGTGGATGCTGCGTCGCTTGATCACGGCTCTATCCGCCGCGCAATCAGCTGCGTGCTGCAAAAAACGGCCGTCTATACCGGCACCATCCGGCGCAACATCCAGCTTGGCCGCCCCGATGCTACGGACGCTGAGATTCAGGAAGCGGCCGACATTGCACAGCTTTCAGACTACATTGCCTCCATCCCCTATGGCATGGAGCACGAGCTGGACGAATCGGGCAAGAACCTGTCCGGCGGCCAGAAGCAGCGCCTTTGCATTGCACGCGCAATTTTGAAGAACGCGCCGATCTATGTCTTTGACGACTCGTTCTCAGCGCTGGACTTTTTGACTGAGGCGCGTCTGCGTCAGGCACTGAATGCCAAAATCGCCGGACGCACGCAGATCGTCATCACCCAGCGCATCACCTCGGCCATGAGCTCAGACCAGATCTTCGTCATGGACAAGGGTCGCCTGATCGACAGCGGTACACATACGCAGCTGCTTGAACGCTGCGACATCTATCGGGAAATCTACGCTTCCCAGACTGGAGGCGGCAGCAAATGAGACGCTATACCAAATACAATCATACCGACGAGCCGCAGCGCAAGGGCGCGCTGCTCATTCTCCTGCGCGGCGCAAAGGAAATCCGCTGGCAGCTTGCGCTGGCGTGTTTGCTCAGCATGATCCTGGTCGCGTGCGCACTGGCCATTCCAACGCTGACGGGCGATATCATCCAGAAGCTGATCGACTGGGTCGGCGGCGATGCTTCGGCACTGACGGCCGGAATCCTGCCGGCGCTGCTGACGCTGGGCATTGCCTATGCCATGCGCGCCATCATCTCCTACAGCAAAATGCTCCTGCTCAACAAGGCAGTCAGCCGCTACTTTACCTGTAATCTCCGTATCAAGCTTTCGGACAAGATTCAACATCTGCCGGTGAGCTATGTGGACAAAACGCCGGTCGGTGAGATTCTTGCGCGCATGACAAACGACGTCTCGCGCATCGGCAACTCTCTGCATTCGGTCATCGACACCATCATGGGCGGCTTTTTCCAGGTTGCCGCGATTGCTGTGATGCTGTTCATTCAGAACTGGGCGTTGGCAATCGTTGTTGTCGCGTTTATGCCGCTTTCCATTCTCCTTTCGGCAAAGATCGCCGGAAAATCGCGCCGCCATTTCCATCGCATGTTCCAGGAATCGGGACGGCTGTATTCCGTGATTGAGGAATCCTACACCAATTACTCCACGACAAAGGCCTATCACCTGGAGGAGGACTGCTGCACGCGCCACGCCGATATCAACCGCTCGATCGTCAAGGCCGAGGGAACGGCGCTGTTCCTTTCATCCATCGTTCAGCCGCTGATCACCGCGTCCAATTCCCTCGCCTACATTGCGCTGAATCTGCTGGGCGGCTGGCTGATCGTGCGGCATGACGTGCCGGTCGGCGTGGTCGTAACGGCCGTGCTGTTTGCCCGCCAGTTCTCTGAGCCGCTTGAGCAGATCTCAAACGGTCTGAGTACCCTTCAGCAGGCATCTGCCGCCGCAAGCCGGCTGGTTAATCTCCTTGAGCTTCCCGAGGAGGCTCCCATCGAGCAGGAGCTGTGTGACACCGGCGACGGCTCGGTTACATTCCAGGACGTCAGCTTCTCGTACACGCCCGAGGTCCCCCTTATCCGTAATTTCTCAGTCCACGTGGAAAAAGGCCAGCATATCGCCATTGTCGGCCCCACAGGCGCAGGCAAGACAACGCTTGTGAACCTCCTGATGCGCTTTTATGACATCAACAGCGGGCAGATTCTCCTTGGCGGACACGACGTGTCACAGTACTCCCGTGCCTCTACACGCGCCCGCTTTGGCATGGTGCTGCAGGACACCTGGCTCTTTGGCGGCACGATCGCAGAAAATGTCGCCTTTGGCCGCCCCGATGCCACGCGTGAGGAGATCATCCGCGCGTGTGACGAGGCCTACTGTGACCACTTTATCCGAACGCTCCCGAAGGGCTATGACACCGTAGTCGGAAGCGACAGCGTGACGCTTTCCGGCGGCCAGAAGCAGCTTTTAACCATTGCGCGCGCGCTGCTGGCGGACTGTGAGCTGCTGATTCTGGACGAGGCGACCTCAAACGTCGATACCCGTACCGAGCTGCTCATTCAAAAAGCCATGGACAAGCTGATGCGCGGAAAGACCTGCTTCATCATTGCCCACCGTCTGTCCACCATCGTAGACGCGGACATGATTCTGGTCGTCCGTGACGGCCAGATCGTTGAGCAGGGCACGCACCG
>CAZPYW010000019.1:0-15171 GCA_964590095.1 uncultured Oscillospiraceae bacterium
CAAGATCACCATCCGCCAGAAGGGCGACAAAGAGGATATGTAAAAGCACCCCGCTGCTTGACATGTTGCAGCGAAGCGCTATAATGGTTATGTAAGGGTGCTGCCGATAAGCGGTTAGCCTCTCAAGTTAAGACGAAGTAATCGCCGACTGTTCGAGGGTACGGCGGTTACTTCTTTTTTACAAACCGTAAAACAAAACTGCGCCAAAGCATCCGACAGTCTGTGATGCTTTGGCGCAGTTTTAAATTGTGGACATGTTATAAAAATAGGGTGGTGATTTAACAATAATCCCGACAGCGCGGCGCACCGGTTACGCATCTGTCTGCTCCGTGCCGGATTGTAAATGCTTTTTTAGAACCAGATTGATATATTGTGAAACGGAGCGGTCGTCGGCTTCTGCTGCCGCACGAACCAGTTCAAGAAGATCGGAGTCAAGGGTAATGCTGATTTTCTCTTTCAGCGGTTTCATACTGCAACACCTCGGGTGAAATTATAGTATAATTTACGCTGAAATATTGAAAAGTAGCATAAAGTAGTATATAGTAGTATTATTACATAAGGCGAGGTGATATGATGCAGAACGATCCGGCGTACATCAAAATGGCAGCTGCGGCAGCGGATGCGATTGATGCGATCGACGCAGCAAACTATGGATATGCAAGAGAAATACTGGTCAAGGCCATGCAAGTATGCGAAGAGATGTGGATTGGGGAAGATTCGCACTGAAAAACGCGCGGAACGTATGTTCCGCGCGTTTTTACGCCTTATTTGGCTTTTTCTTAAAAATAACCCCATACACCAGCCACCAGACCAGCGCGCTGTAGGGAATTGCGCCCAGCAGGTCAAGGCAGGAGTGCTGCTTGACAAAAACGGTGGAAATGCTGATCAAAACGCCCAGCGGCAGCATCAGCCAGTGCAGACGGCGGCTGCGGAGCGTGGGGGTATTGAGCGCGGCGGCCATCAGTGCAGCAGAGCCGATCACATGCATACTGGGAAAAACGTTGGTGTTGGTGTCGGCGGCATAGATGCACTGTACCAGCCAGGTGGCGAGATTCTCGTGTTCGAAGACGACAGGGCGAAGCTCCTGCCCATTTGGCCACGCCAGGTCGAGCAAAATGACCGGAATGAAGCCCAGTGCAATAAAGCTCATATAGCGCTTAAAGCTCTCAGCGTCAAAAAAGAACAGATATGCCGTCATTGCGGCCAGAAGCGGATGCCACAGACAGTAGGGGAAGATGAACCACTCGCAAAATGGAATGCGGTCATCCAGCGCCATGTGCATGACGTGGTAGTCGGTCGTGATCAGCTGTTCGGCCAGGAAAAACAGGATGAGATAGAGAACCCAGAAGATCAGCATCCAGGCGTGGCGGTAGTTTTGGACGGTTCCGATTGAGCGTGTTTTTTGGGGATGTTCTTGCATGTATGTTGCAGACCTGCCTTTGTTTGATGGAATTAACCAACATCATACTCTCACAAAAACGGCAAATCAATCGGAAAACGGAATATTAACAAAAACTTAAAGATTTTTAACGGCGCGGCGTTCCGTTCTGAGCGGGTCTGCTCTCACGGAAAAACAGGCGTTCGATGCGCTTATAGAGCAGGAACGTCAGCAGGGAAACAAGCGCGCCCTTGAGCAGATTGAACGGTACGACAGCAAACAGCACCAGCGTGGGAAGATCGTGTATTGCGCTGTTGACGATCGTGCCCATGCCGATGATGGCGTCCAGCGGCATGCCGTACAGCTCGGCAAAGCGGGGGATGAGATACCAGGCGTTAAACAGGCTGCCGAACACGGTGAGGGAAACCGTACCGACGGCCAGCGCAAAAATCGCGCCGCGGCGGCTTTTGTGCAGGGGATAGAGGACGGCGGCAGGCAGGATGAATGCGCAGCCGACAAGAAAGTTTGCAAAGTCACCCACGTAGGCGGTGGAGGTGCCCTTGAGCAGCAGCTTGAGCAGGATCTTCAGCAGCTCACACACAATGCCGGAAACCGGCCCCATGTAAAACGCACAGATCAGAACGGGAAGCTCACTCAGGTCGATTTTATAAAACGACGGCGCGAAAAACAGTGGGATCTCAAGAAACATCAGAATTGCGGCAATGGCAGAAAAAACGGCGACATAGCTGACGCGCCGCGCCGTGCTCAGCTGACGCCGCTGCTTCATACAAAAGCGCTGCGCCAGAAGGGCGAGCAGAATAATTGCCGCCGCGATCAGCAGGCATACGCCCAGAAACAGCAGATTGTCTTTCAGTTCGGTAAACAGTTCACGCATGATTGTGCCTCCTTAAAACACAAAAAAGCGGCGTCCGGAGATCTCGGGACGCCGCCTGGCATGATACGCGCAGGCACGCTGCACCTGTGCAGCGGCTGTGCGATCTTCTTCCATCCAGACTGTACTGTCGGTACCGGAATCACACCGGTTCAGCTTGCGCGCGCGGACTATAACCGCCGGTCGGGAATTGCACCCTGCCCTGAAGATCTCTGTTCAGTTGTTCACATTATACAGCCATATGCGGAAGTTGTAAAGAAAAAATTCAGAATTTACGCGAAAGCGTAACACTTTGTTGATAAAATCGCGCGGCGGCTGTGGTATACTCTCAGACGAGCATAACGGCGGCGTGAGCCGCGGCATGGGAGGCGAAGCGTGTGACCTGCACCTTTACCGGCCACCGTCCCGAGCGGCTGCCCTGGGGCGAGGACGAGACGGATGAGCGCTGTCTGGCGCTGAAATTCATGATCGCCCAGGCGGTGGGCGAGGCGTATGACGATGGCTATCGTGAGTTTTCGTGCGGCATGGCGCGCGGGTGCGATTTTTACTTTGCCGAGGCGGTATTGCACCTGCGGCAGCTGCATCCGGATGTGCGTCTGGTCGCCATGACGCCGTGTCCCTCACAGCCCGACGGCTGGAGCGAACGGGACAGGGCGCGTTATGCTGCGCTGTGTGCCGATGCCGATGCGGTCTGCGTGTTTGAGCCGGTCTATTCCAGCGGCTGTATGCTGCGGCGCGACCGCGCCATGGTCGAATGCGCGCAGCGCGTGATCACCGTCTATGACGGCGGCGAGGGCGGTACGGCCTATACCGTCGCCTGTGCCAGACGTCTTGGACGTGAGGTCATTGCGCTGTGGCAGTGACCGATTTTGGCATCGTCAGACCGTGCATCACCCCGCCGCGCGCGGACGAACAGACGTCTGCGCCGATCACGGCATCGTGATAGATCAGCAGCGTTGCGAAAAAGCCGTCCTCACCGGTCGGATAGTTCGTGACGCGATAGACATAGCGGTGGACGCTTTTTCCCGCATACGCGCTGAGATCAAAGCCCTGTGCGCGCTGCAGCGCATTATACCGCTGGAACACCTCTGACGGGTCGGTGGGAATGCGCACCTCCTGGATCTGACATGGTTCAGACTCCACCTTCCAGCCGAACGTGGACAGGTAGGCAACGCGGTCTTCGTTTGTGCGGATGGCAGACGACGCGCCGTCGCGTGCATCGGCAGTGGTGTCGGGCGCTGCCGCGTCTGCACGCCGCAGCAGGGCAAACAGCACGACCGCGATCAGCGCCATGAGTAACAGGATCGCAAGGAGCTTCTTTCGTGATACCTTTGCAGTCATGATGACCATGCGGGACCCTCCAATACAACTAAGGTAGTACAACCTATTGCGCCGCAGGCGAAAATATGCACCGCACGCGGCCGGAAAGGGACAGCCATGCAGAGACTGGACAAAATTTTATCCGAGGCCGGCGTTGCCAGCCGCAGAGAGCTGCGCGCCATCATCCGCGCGGGACGCGTCTGTGTGGACGGCGTGACGGCCAGATTGGAGAGCGATAAATACGACGAGCAGACGGCGCGCATCACGCTGGACGGGCGCGAGATCGTCAAGCGCTATACGGTGCTGCTGATGCTGCACAAGCCGGCGGGCTTTGTCACCTCCAGCGATGACCCCTCTGGGCCGACGGTGATGGAGCTGATCCCCGAAAACTATCGAAGGCTGGGCGTGATGCCCGTGGGGCGGCTGGACAAGGCAACCGAGGGGCTGCTGCTGTTTACCAATGACGGCGTGCTGGCGCACCGGCTCATCAGCCCGCGCAGCGGCGTGTGGAAGACGTATTATGCCGAGCACACCGGCACGGCGGGCGAAGATGACGTGGCGGCCTTTGCCGCGGGTATGACGCTGGGCGACGGTACAAAGTGCCTTCCCGCGCGGCTGATACCGCAGGGCGAGGGGAGAAGCCTGATCGAGGTGCAGGAGGGCAAATACCACCAGGTGCGCCGTATGATGGCCTGCCGCGCCATGCCGGTCAGCTATCTTAAGCGCGTGGCAGAGGGAAACATCACGCTGGACGGGCTGGAAAAGGGCGCGTGCCGAGAGCTGCCGCTTTCGGCGCTGGCGGGGGTGCTGGATGGCGGTTTGTGAGTTTTCACGAACGCTGGATTGACTTTTTTGAATAGAAAAGCTGGCGAAATTTGGCGCTTCTGACGAAGAATTATGAATTGTTCACAAAAAAACATGCGGATTTTGAAATAAAATGTCAAAAGACTCTTGCAATGATGACGAAAACGTAGTATTATGTCAATGGTTGTTTGTGTAAATAGCATCATTATTGGGAGGGTACGTTTATGTCCAGCCGTATTTTTCAGAGCGTTATCGTTCAGATGAAGGAAGCAACTGACCGCGTGATCGGTGTTATCGACGCCGACAGCAACGTGATCTCTTGCAGTGACACCTCAATGATCGGTGAAAAGTGGCCTGAGGCTGTCATCAAGCTTAACAGCGCGCCCGACTCCATCGTCGTGGTCGATCACAAGACCTTCAAGCCGCTGGTCAGCTGGAGCGCCTATTTTGATTATGCCGTGTTTGCCGAGGGCGACGATGAAACGGCGCGCAGCCTGTGCGTAATGGCCTATGTCGCGCTGAACGGCGCGAAGACCTATTACGAGGAAAAGCACGACAAGGGAACGTTTGTCAAGAACATCATCACCGATAATATCCTCCCCGGCGATATCTACATCCGCGCCAAAGAGCTGCATTTCGTCACCGACGTGCCGCGTGCCGTCTTCCTGATCCGTCAGGTCACGCGCGCCGACGTGTCGGCGGTCGATGTGCTCAGCGGCATGTTCACCGACCGGCAGCAGGATTTCGTTCTGAGCATCAACGAAACAGACATTGCCATCGTCAAACAGATCGCCCCGGGAACCGATCGAGCCGAGCTTCTGCGGATCGCGCAGCAGATCGAGGACACGCTTCGCTCTGAGCTGTTCATCAAGACGGTCATCGGTATCGGCACCATTGCAAACCATCTGCGTGAGCTGGCCGATGCGTACAAAGAGGCGCAGGTCGCCATTGAGGTCGGCAAGGTCTTTGACACCGAGAAGACCATCATCAACTATGAGAATCTCGGCATTGGCCGCCTGATCTATCAGCTGCCGACCACGCTGTGTGAGATCTTCCTGTCCGAGGTGTTCAAGAAGAACTCCATCGACACGCTCGATCAGGAGACGCTGTTCACCATCAACAAGTTCTTTGAGAACAATCTGAACGTCTCTGAAACGTCCAGAAAGCTGTTTGTCCACAGAAATACGCTGGTCTACCGTCTGGAAAAGATCAAGAAGCTGACGGGACTTGACCTGCGTGAATTTGACGACGCGATCATCTTCAAGGTGGCGCTGATGGTCAAAAAATACCTTGTCTCGCGCGAGAACCGCATCGTCTGAGCTGCGGCGCCCGCGGCGCTGTACATCGGGAGAACAATATGATCGAATTTACAAATGTAGTAAAAACGTATGAGCCTGGCACCAAGGCACTCAACGGCGTGTCGCTGAAGATCGACGACGGTGAGTTCGTGTTTCTGGTCGGGCCGTCCGGTTCGGGCAAGTCAACGCTTATTAAGCTCCTGACTGCTGAGCTGACGCCCACTTCGGGGAGCGTCTTTGTCAACGGCTTTGCGCTGGAAAAAATCCGGCCGCGCACCATTCCCTATATGCGCAGGACGCTTGGCGTTATCTTTCAGGATTTCCGCCTGATCGACAACAAGCCGGTCTATGACAACGTGGCCTTTGCCATGCGTGTGATCGGCGCGCCCGAGCGCGAGATCCGCAAGCGCGTGCCGTATGTGCTTGAGCTGGTGGGTCTGGAAAACAAAAGCCGCCGTCTGCCGCATGAGCTTTCCGGCGGCGAGCAGCAGCGTGTCGCCATTGCGCGCGCGCTGGTCAACAACCCCAGCGTCATCGTGGCCGACGAGCCGACCGGAAACCTGGATCCGGCGCGCTCGCTTGAGATCATGATGCTGCTTGAGCAGATCAATGCCCTGGGCACCACGCTCCTTGTCGTCACGCATGAGAAAGAGCTGGTCAACCGCTTTACCAAGCGCGTTATCGCCATCGACGAGGGCAAGATCATCAGCGACGGAATGGACGGGTACTATCTCAATGAAAAAGAATAATATTGGTTACTTGTTTCGTGAGGGCATCCGCGGCGTGTTTCTGCACGGCTTCATGTCCTTTGCGGCCGTCTGCGTCACGGTCGCGTGCCTGATCATCATGGGTACGTTTACCCTGATCCTGTACAATCTGCACGTCATGATCATCGATCTGGAGAAGGAGAATGAGGTTCTGGTCTATATCGATGAGGACTACTCTACTGCTGAGGCCAAAAGCGTCGGCTCACAGATCAACATGATCTCCAACGTCAATAACGCCGTCTTCGTCTCGCGCGAACAGGCGCTTGAGGACTTCCTGGAAGAGCAGAGCAACAGCGCTGCCTTTGCAGGTGTCACCTCTGACACGCTGCGTGACCGCTTCGTTGTCACCATGGAGGATAACGCGCTGATGCAGCAGACGTGTGAAAAAATCGGGGAGATCGACGGTGTGGCCGAGGTCACGGCGCACTATGAGATCGCAAACGGCTTTCAGACGCTGCAGAAAATTCTGAATATCGCCTCGTCCATCATCATTCTGGTGCTGTTCGTGGTATCGCTGTTCATCATCTCCAACACGGTCAAGCTGGCCATGTATGACCGGCGCGAGGAGATCGCCATCATGAAAATGGTCGGCGCAACCGACAGCTTCATTCGTCTTCCGTTCGTGGTCGAGGGCTTTATCCTTGGTATTCTTGGCGCAGGCATCGCCTTTTTCATGCAGTGGGGTCTGTATGACTTCCTGCAGGCCAAGATCGAGGCCATCGATACGCTGCAGCTCATCACGGTCGTCCCGTTTGGTGAGGTCATTGAGCTTGTGGCGCTGATGTACGCGCTGACCGGCTTTGCCGTTGGCGTGGTGGGTAGCCTTCTGTCCATCCGCAAGTTCCTGAAGGTATAAGGAGGAATTGCATGAGAAACCGCAAACAGGGTGTGGTGCGGCGCATTGTTTCCATTGCGCTTGCCATCCTGATTCTCGGCTCGCTCGTTTCCGGCGCACTGATCGTTCTGGTCAACGCCGAAAGCTCCGCCGAGATCAAAGACCGACTGGTCGAGCTGCGCGAGCAGCAGTCCGAGCTTGAGGCCGAAAGCAACGCACTTGAGGCCAGCATCAACGAAAACCAGTCTAAAACACAGACCATTGTCGAACAGAAATCCGACATCGATCAGCAGATGGAAATGACCCGTCAGAAGATCGAAAACCTGAAAGAACAGGTGCAGCAGTACAGCCTCCTGATTGCCGCCAAGCAGAAGGAGGTCGATCAGGCCGAACAGGATGAGCAGACGCTTCAGGCGCAGTACCGTACCCGCATCCGCTCGATGGAGGAAACGGGGAGCGTTTCCTACTGGTCGATCCTGTTCCAGGCAAGCAGCTTTTCCGATCTGCTTGACCGCATGGACATGATTCAGGAGATCGCAAAGGCTGACCAGCTGATGCTTGAGCAGCTTGCCGAGGCCACCGCCGCCGTTAAGACCGAGCGCGAGGAGCTTGAGGCGCAGCGCGAAGAGCTGGAGACGGCGCAGACTGCGCTTGCCGACGAGCAGGCCGTGCTGGAGGCGCAGCGCGGACAGGCTGACCTGCTGATCATTCAGATGCAGCTGGAATACGCCGCACTGTCCGAGGAATTCAAGGCCGCTGAGGAGGCCGAGGATGAGCTGAGACAGACCATCAAAGAGACCGAAACGGCGTATTTTAACGCCCTGCAAAAGGAAAAGGCCGAGGCCGAGCGCATTGCCGCGCTGAACAGGCAGAACAACAACAAGGCCGACGCCAACTCTGCCGGCGCTACGGCATCGGGCGGCTTCCTGTTCCCGCTGGCCTACTCCAACGGTGTTACCGACGCCTATGGCCCGCGCACGCATCCGATCTATGGCTATCAGGGCTTCCACTATGGCGTTGACCTTGGTTCCAGTATGAACTGTGCCATCTATGCCACCAAAAGCGGCACCGTGACGGCCTCAAGCTATGGCGAGGCGAACGGCTATTACGTCACGATTAACCACGGCGACGGCTATTCCAGTGTCTATGCACACATGGTCAGCAATGAGGTCTCTGCGGGTGATTACGTGACACAGGGACAGGTCATCGGTCATGTCGGTACCTCCGGCTGGTCGACCGGCCCGCACCTGCACTTTGAGATTTTGCTCAACGGCTCGAATATCAACCCCATGACGTGTATTTCCCTGCCGTAAGCGAAGACCAAACCCCTTCCCACAGCCCGTTTTGCGGGCTGTGGGTAAGATTTTTCTACCGGATGAGGTGCAAGATGAAAAAACCATGGAAAATCCTTGTGCTGGTGCTGGCGTTTGTCGCCGCGATCGGCGCGACGGCGCTGATCACCTACACGCAGACGGCGAATTACTATGCCTCTGCCGCGTATCCGACCTCGCCAACGGCGCAGAAAACAGATGAGATACAGGCATATCTGGACTACTACTTCATCGATGAGTATGACGATGCGGCGCTGGCCGATGCGGCGGCTGCGGCCATGATCGCCGCCACCGGCGACGAGTGGAGCTATTACCTCACGGCCGATGAATACGTGGACTATGTGGAAAGCATGGAAAATGCCTACGTCGGCATCGGCGTGACCATCACGACCGACGAGGAAGCGGGCGGAATGCGCGTGGAGGATGTTACGCCGGACAGCCCTGCCTATGAGGCCGGCATCGAGATCGGTGACCTGATCATGCAGGTCGAAGGACAAAACACCATCGACATCGGCATGGACGGCACGCGCAATCTGGTGCGCGGCGAGGAGGGAACGACGGTCAGCATGTGCATCCTGCGCGGCGATGAGACGCTTGAGCTGCACGTTGCGCGCCGCAGCATCCAGACCATCGTTGCCGAGGGACAGCTGCTTGAGGGCGACATTGGCTATGTGAAGATCAACAATTTTGACGAGCGCTGCGCCGATGAGACCATCGCCTGCATCGAGCAGCTGCGCGCCGAGGGCGCAAGGGGCTTTATCTTTGACGTGCGCTTTAACGGCGGCGGCTATGCCGACGAAATGGTCAGCGTGCTGGATTACATCCAGCCCGAGGGCGATCTGTTTGTCAGCGTGGACTACGCCGGAAACAGAACGGTCGATACGTCTGATGCGGACTGCCTTGGCTTGCCGGTCGTTGTGCTGGTCAATGAGGACAGCTACTCGGCGGCAGAGTTTTTCGCCTCCTCCATTCAGGAGTTTGGGACAGGCCAGATCGTAGGCGCCCAGACGTATGGCAAGGGCAACTTCCAGACCTCATTCCAGCTGAGCGACGGCTCGCTGATCAATATTTCTATCGGCAAATACTATACCCCAAGCGGGAAAAGTCTGTCAGAGACCGGCGTTACGCCGGACATTCCGGTCGAGCTTTCTGAGGATGATTACATCAGACTTTACTACGGAACGCTCGCCTTTGAAGACGATGCACAGCTTCAGGCGGCAATTGATGCGCTCCGCGCGAAAATCTCTTGACATATGGGGTATCAGACCTATATAATGACCACTGACTCTCAGCAGATATCACCTGCAAAATGTTTGAAATTTGGAAGGAATGATCGTAATGGCAAAGGAATTTAAGATCAGCACGCTTCGCCTCAAGGAGCTTGAGCAGGAGCTGCACTATTTGAAGACCACCCGCGAAAAAGAGGTCGCGGAACAGATAAAGGAAGCGCGCTCGTTCGGCGACCTGTCCGAGAACAGCGAATACGATGAGGCCAAAAATGAGCAGGCAAAGCTCTATGGCCGCATTGCCGAGGTTGAGAATATTCTGGCGCACGCCGTCATTATCGATGAAAGCGATGAAGAAGCGGGCGTGATCGGCCTGGGCTGCACCATCAAGGTTGAGGATACCGAGACGGGCGAGACCGAGCTGTACGCCATCGTTGGCTCACAGGAGGCCAACCCCATGGAATGCCGCATTTCCGATGATTCGCCGTTTGGCAAGGCCATGCTTGGCCACCGCGCAGGCGATATCGTTGAGATCGAGGCACCGGTCGGCTCGCTGCGGTATAAGGTACTGACGGTAGAGAAGTAAGAAAAAGAGATTGGAGCCCTGCTCCGGAGGAAATTATGGCACAGGAAAAGAATCAGGAAGTTCAAAATGAGGTTTCCGTAGGCGACCAGATCAGGGTTCGCCGCGAAAAGCTGGCCGCACTGCAGGCCGAGGGTCGCGACCCGTTCCAGCTGACGAAATTCAACGTGACAAGCTCCACGCAGGAGATCAAAGACCGCTTTGATGAGCTTGAGGGTCAGCCTGTTTCCATCGCCGGACGTATGATGTCCAAGCGCGGTATGGGCAAGGTCTCCTTCTGCGACATGCAGGACAAGACCGGCCGCATCCAGCTCTATGCCCGCAAGGACGAGATGGATGAGGAGGACTATAACCGCTTTAAGAAGTATGACATCGGTGACATCGTCGGCATCGACGGTGAGGTGTTCCGCACCCAGCGCGGCGAGATGAGCGTGCGCGCAAAGAAGATCACGCTGCTGTCCAAGGCGCTGCTGCCGCTGCCCGAAAAGTTCCACGGTCTGACCGACAAGGAAACGCGCTATCGTCAGCGCTATGTGGACCTGATCGTCAACCCCGAGGTCAAGCGCAACTTTATCATGCGCTCGCAGTTTATCAAGCATCTGCGTGATTATCTGGACAACATGGGCTATATCGAGGTCGAAACGCCGGTGCTCAACACCATTGCCGGCGGCGCTGCCGCACGTCCGTTCATCACGCACCACAACACGCTGGACATCGACATGTATATGCGCATTGCGACCGAGCTGCCGCTCAAGCGCCTGATCGTCGGCGGGATGGAGCGCGTGTATGAGGTTGGCCGCATCTTCCGCAATGAGGGCATGGATCCCAAGCACAATCCGGAGTTTACCACGGTCGAGCTGTATCAGGCCTATGCGGATTTCCACGACATGATGGACATTGCCGAGGGCGTTTACACGACGTTTGCACAGAAGTATCTGGGCACCTATGAGCTGGAATGGATGGGCGAGAAGATCGACCTGGCCCCTGGCTGGCCGCGGATGACCATGGTCGAGGCGGTCAAGAAGTATGTCGGCATTGACTTTGGCGCGATCAGCGACGATGCCGAGGCCGTTGCCGCGGCCAAGGCCGTTGGTGTTGAGCTGGCGGATGCCGCAGAAAAAACGTGGGGCAACGCACTGTATGCCTGCTTCGACCAGCGCGTTGAGGAGCATCTGGTGCAGCCGACGTTCATCACCATGTACCCCGTTGAGGTCAGCCCGCTGACCAAGCGCAGCCCCGCCGATCCCAGACTGACCGAGCGCTTTGAGTTCTTCATCTGCCGCGCCGAGATGGGCAACGCCTATTCCGAGCTGAACGACCCGATCGATCAGCGTGCGCGCTTTGAAAAGCAGGTTGAGCAGCGTGAGCGCGGCGACGACGAGACCGAAATGCTGGATGAGGATTTCCTCACCGCGATGGAATACGGCATGCCGCCCACGGGCGGTATGGGCATGGGCATCGACCGCGCGGTCATGCTCTTCACCGGCCAGGATACCATCCGCGAGGTCATCCTGTTCCCCACGATGAAGCCTATCGATTGATAAAACGACGACCCAGAGCGGATTTCTGCGCTCTGGGTCGTTTTGCAGATGTTTGCGGCCGCCGCGTGCGGCGAAAGGAGAAAACGTGATTGTGATTCGTGAGGCCACGCCCGCCGATGCGGCGCGGCTGCTTGAGATCTATGACTACTACGTCAGAAATACGGCGATCTCGTTTGAATGTGAAACGCCGACGCTGGATGAATTTACCGACCGAATGCGGACGTTTACGCGCCGCTATCCGTATCTGCTTGCAGAGGAGGACGGCGTGCCGATGGGCTATGCGTATGCACACCCCTTTGTCGGGCGGGCGGCCTATGACTGGTCATGTGAGCTGACGATCTATCTGGACAAAAGTGCGCGCGGCCGCGGCATGGGACGGCTGCTCTATGCGGCGCTTGAGCGGGCGCTTTTGCAGATGGGCGTGTGCAATCTCTATGCCTGCATCGGTGATCCGGAGCAGGAGGACGCGTATCTGACGAAAAACAGCGCGCGCTTTCACGCGCATCTCGGCTTTTGTGAGATCGGGCGCTTTACGCGCTGTGGGCGCAAGTTTGACCGCTGGTACGACATGATCTGGATGGAGAAGCTGATCGCGCCGCATACGCCGGAAAAATCGCCCATCACGCCGTGGCCGCAGCTTCCGGCAGCGGTAAAAGCGCAAGCCATATCAGGAAATGGTGCTGTATCCGGACTATAATGGTTCCAGAACAGACAGGGGGACACGCCAATGGACGAATGGAACCGGAATATCCAGCGCTGCATTTATGAGATCGACCGCTGCATTGCCGAGGGCTGGGATGAAAAGCTGACACTGGCGCATATGGCTGCGCGGTACGGCTATTCGCCGTATCATTTTTCACGCCGCTTTCGCGCGGTGTCCGGTATGCAGCTGCGCGCGTATCTGCGCTATCGCAGGCTGGCGCTTGCGCTGCTGCGGCTGCGCGACAGCAACAGCTCGATTCTGGATATTGCGCTGGACTATGGCTTTTCCTCGCATGAGGCGTTTTCACGCGCATTCAAGCAGGCCTACGGCCTTACGCCCAGCCAGTACCGGCGAAAGCCTGTTCCGGTCGTGCTGCGTACCATTCTGCGTCCCTTTGACTGTTATCTGATGGAAACAGGAGGCTTTACCATGAAGCAGACAGACAGCGCAGTCAAAACGTATTTTATCACCATCCCCGCGCACAAATTTTTACACATTCGCAATTATGAAAGCATCGGCTACTGGGATTTCTGGCAGAAGCAAAGCGCAATTGCGGGACAGGACTGTGAGACGATCTGCGGGCTGCTTGCCAGCATCCGCGGCAAGCTGGACGATCAGGGCGGTGAGGAGGCTGACAGCAGCAGCGGCCAGATCATGGCGTTTTTGAACCATCCGGCGGGACGGATTTGCAGCTGGGGCATTCCGCTGTGCGAGTGCTACGGCGTGCGCCTGCCGGCAGACTATGACGGCGAGGTGCCTGCGCAGATGACGATGACAGACATTGCCGAGGGCGAGTATCTTGTATTTGAGCACGGGCCATTTGACTTTGAGACGGAAAATGCCGCCGTGGAGGAAAAAATCGAGCGCGCCATGAAGGAATTTGATTACGCGGCAGCCGGATATCAGCTGGACACGGACGCAGGGCGTATTTTCTATTTCTATCACGACTGCACACGCTACTGGAAATACGTCAGACCGGTCAAACGGCTGGACGCTGGGACATGAGAAAAACAAACCGCTCTTGCAGCAAGGCCGCTGCGAGGGCGGTTTTTGCGGAAAAACCGCGCAGAAAACGAATCTCGTGCGGGAATGGGGTTGAAATCTGCGGAATTTGTGCTAGAATCACATCAAAAATATGACAGAACCGGAGGAAGCAAGCATGGCTGTCCATACAGACCCGCAGCTGCAAAAGCAGGTTATTTACAGTATTTATGTCCGCAATCACACGCCCGAGGGGACGTTTCAGGCCGTCATTCCGGATCTTGACCGCATTCGCGCGTTGGGAACGGATATCATCTGGCTGATGCCCATCCATCCCATCGGTGTACAGGGCAAAAAGGGAAGCCTTGGCTGCCCGTATGCAAACCGCGACTATCGCGCCGTCAACCCCGATTACGGCACGATGGAGGATTTCAGACAGCTGGTCGATGCCATCCACGCGCGCGGGATGAAGTGCATCATCGACGTGGTCTACAACCACACCTCGCCCGACTCCGTTTTGTATGCCGAGCATCCGGAGTGGTTTTACCACAATGCCGCCGGTAAGGCCGGAAACAAAATGGGCGACTGGGCGGATGTGATCGATCTGGACTACAGCAACCGCGCACTTTGGGACTATCTGATCGAGACGCTTTGCATGTGGGTGCAGATCGTTGACGGCTTCCGCTGTGACGTTGCCTCCTTTGTGCCGGTGGAATTCTGGAGCATGGCGCGCAGCGCGTGCGAGGCCATCCGGCCGGACTGCATCTGGCTGGCTGAGTCCATCCATCTGAGCTATGCGGGACTGGCGCGCAGACGCGGACTGTACGCGGCGGGAGATTACGAGCTGTATGCGGCGTTTGACATGGAGTACGAGTACGATGCGCGCGAGATCTTTGACCGCTATCTCAGGGGTGAGGTCACACTGAGCCACTATCTGGATGCGCTCAACTTCCAGGAGGGCATCTATCCGGAAAACTATAACAAGCTGCGCTTTCTGGAAAATCACGACCAGCCGCGCATCTGCTCGTTTATCCATGAGCAGCGCGCGCTTGAAAACTACACGGCATTTTTGTACTTTGTAAAGGGTACAACGCTGATCTACGCGGGACAGGAATATGAAAACGACCACCTGCCGAGTCTGTTTGAAAAGGATGTATTCAGCCGTGAAAAGGGCGACACGCTTGCGCCGCTGATGAAAAAGCTGTATGCGGTCAAATCGCGCTTTGGCGCGCGCGACTGGTTCCAGGCCGCGGCAGATGATGCGCAGAATACCGCCATTTTGCAGCGCGGGAGCGAGGGCAGACGCTTTGTCGGCGTCTTCTCGCTGACGGGAAGGGCGGTCACGGTGCGCGTCCCGCTGCGGGACGGCACGTACACAGATCTGATCGGCGGCGGGACGGTCACGGTCACGGACGGCCGGCTTGGCACGTCGGGTGCGCCGGTCATCCTGCAAACCGTGGAGGAAAACGGCTGAGCGGGCAAAGGCGACAGCCTGTGACAGAAAATACCGGC
>CAZPYW010000020.1:0-14498 GCA_964590095.1 uncultured Oscillospiraceae bacterium
GGGTGCGGGGACTGGTGCGGGATTACTCCTGCATCACGCTTTGCAGCTGTTCCTCGCGGTACTGGCGCGTGTACAGCTGCCAGTAGACGCCCTTTGCCGCCATCAGCGCGGCATGGGTGCCGCTTTCCACGATCTTGCCGTCATGGACGACCAGAATGACGTCCGCGCGGCGGATGGTGGACAGGCGGTGCGCGATGATAAACGACGTGCGTCCGGCCATCACCTTTTCAATGGCGTTCTGGATAAGCTGTTCGGTCACGGTATCGACCGAGCTGGTCGCCTCATCCAGCACAAAGATACGCGGGTCTGCCAGAAGCGCGCGCGCAAAGGAGAGCAGCTGCTTTTCGCCCGTTGACAGGCTCGAACCGCCCTCGCCCACCTGCGACTGGTAGCCGTCGGGCAGACGCGCAATGACGCCGTCGGCCGAAACGGCGTGAACAGCCGCCTCGATCTGCTCCATTGTTGCATCAGGACGGCCATAGCGCAGGTTTTCCAGCACCGTGCCCGAAAACAGGTGCGGCGTTTGCAGCACATAGCCGATGTTGGCATGCAGCCAAAGCTGGCTGCGCTCGCGCGCATCGCGGCCGTCGATCAGGACGCGCCCCTCGGTCGGCTCAAAGAAGCGGCAGACCAGATTGACCAGCGTGGACTTGCCCGCGCCGGTCTCACCGACGATGGCGACGTTGGTGCCCTGCGGCACGTCCAGATTGAAATGCTCCAGAATATTTTCCTCGCCGTCGGGATAGCGGAACGTCACGTCCTCAAAGCGGATATCGCCGTGCAGCGGCTCCCAGTTTTCCTTCTTAGGGTGGAAGGTGTCGCCGTATTTTTCCTCGACCTCCGGCGTGTCGCGCACGTCGGATTCCGTGTTCATCAGACGGGTAAAGCGCTCGACGTTGACCTGTACGTTGACCAGTGAGGACATGACCTGCACCAGCCACTGGATCGGCTCCATCATGCCCTGGGCATAGTTCATGAACACCGACAGCGTACCGATCAAGATCACGCCGCTTCGCGTGATGATCCCGCCGCGCCAGAGCACGATAGCCAGCGCAAGCGAGGCGGCAAAGGCGGTGGTGGACATGAAGACGCTCCGAAAGTGCATGGTCTTTACGCTGACGCGCTTCATCTCGCCGGTCAGCTCGTCAAATTCGCGCTCAACCTTGTCCTCAATCACCAGCGTTTTGGTGGTTTTTGCGCCGGTGATGCCTTCATTAAATGCGCCGGTGATGTGCGAGTTCTGCTCGCGCACCCTGCGGTGGTAGAAGACCAGCTTCTTCTGGAAGAACACGCTGGAGACCACCAGAAACGGCACGATCACCATGACGCACAGTGCCAGCTTCCAGTTGAGCACGAACATCATGACCACGGCAAAAAACAGGTACGAGATGTACCACACGCCCTCCATCAGACCCCAGGCCAGTGTGGAGGCGATCTTGTCGGTGTCAGACATGACGCGCGCGTGGACATAGCCCACGCTGTTCTGATTGAAGTACGAGAACGACAGCGTTTGCAGGTGGTTAAAGGCCTCGCGCTTGAGATCGCGGCCGATATAAAGCTCAGCCTTGCACGCGCCATAGGCAGAGATGTAGTTCATAACCGTCTGGATGGCAATGACCACCACGTACAGTGCAATGAAAATCCAGAGGCCGTCCAGCACGCCGTCTGCGACAAAATGGTCGATGGCATACTGCTGGAACAGCGGGACGACCACGTCCATACAGCTTGCAAGCAGACCGGTCAGCGTCATGACAAGCAGCAGCCGCCCATAGGGGCGCAGATAGGGTGCGAGGCGTGGGATACCGAAGAACGGCATATCGGGATGCTTTTGTTCGTTCATTCCGCTTCCTCCTCTCCAATGGCCATCTGAATGTCATAGATCTTCCGGAACAGGCCGTCCTGCGCCAGCAGCTCGCGCGGTGTGCCAAGCTGCATGACGCGGCCATGCTCCAGCACAAGAATGTTGTCACAGTCCATCAGCGTTGTGATGCGGTGGGAGATGATGATCGTCGTTGCGCTGCCGCGGTCTTTGTTCAGCGCCGTGCGGATTTTTTCATCCGTCTGGGTGTCTACCGCCGAAAGCGAGTCGTCAAAGACCAGAATCGGCGTTTTCTGCGTCAGCGTGCGCGCAATGGCAACGCGCTGCTTCTGTCCGCCCGAAAGCGTCACGCCACGCTCACCGACCACGGTCTGGTATCCGTGAGCAAAGCCCTCGATGTCATCATGGATGCATGCCGTTGCCGCAGCGGCACGGATGGTTTCCGCGTCTGCGCCGCAGATGCCGATGTTCTCCTCGACGGTACGCGAGAAGAGGAACGGCTCCTGCAGCACCACGCCGATATTCTGCCGCACCCACTGGGCGGGCATGTCCGCAATGTCCGCGCCGCCGACCGTGACGCGGCCGGAGGACGGCTCATACAGCCGGCACAGCATCAGAATCAGACTGCTCTTGCCTGAGCCGGTGCCGCCCAGAACGCCAAAGCTGCTTCCGGCGGGGATGCGGAAGGAGACGTGATCCAGCACGTCGGGGCCGGTCTCATACCGGAACGAGACGTCTTCAAAGGCGATCTCGCCGTCCATGGGCTGCTTCTGCGCGCCTGCGCGGTCTGTCTCGACCGGCGCGTTCAGCACCTCGGCAATGCGGTCGATGGAGACACCGGCCTTGCTCATTTCCGAGATCACGCGGCCAAGACGGCGCACGGGGCCGATGATCATGCCGTTATAGATGCAGAACGAGACGAAATCGCCCTCAGACATCTCGCCTCTGACGCACAGCACCGCGCCGATCACCACGACCAGCATGGTCTGCACGCCGCTGGATACATCGCCCACTGCCCAGAAGTCGGACAGCGTGTGCGTCAGCTTGACCCAGAGGTTTGTATAATCCTGATTCTGCGCCTCAAAGCGCGTGCGCTCATACTCCTCGCGGCCAAAGGCGCGTACCACGCGCACGCCGGTCAGATTTTCCTGTGCAATGGTGGACAGCACGCCCTCAGACTCATCGCAGGCGGTAAAGCTGCTGCGGATGGAGTTGTGGAACAGGATGGAGTAGACCACCACAATGGGGAACATGACCAGCGGCACCAGTGCCAGCCGCCAGTCAATGGAGAACATGCAGATCAGCGACAGCACGATCAGGATGATCAGCCGGAAGACGGCAACAAACTGCTCCTGAAAAAACGTCTTGATGCGTTCCACGTCAGAGGTGCAGCGCTGGATGATATCGCCGGTGGGGTTTTGCATGTGCCATTTCCACGGCAGATGCTGGATGTGACCATAGAGCAGGTCACGGCTTGTCTTGACCAGCGTTTCGCCCGCCTTGGCGTTATACAGGTTGGTCACATAGCGCAAAAGCGCGGACAACAGGCCAAGTCCGGCCAGTGCCGCTGCCGGAATCCAGAGCGCACTGCGCAGCTGCTCGATGCCGCCCAGCGCCGCAAGCCAGCGCACGGCAAATTCCGGCATCTCGGGCGCGCGCGTGCCGATCACCGAGTCAACGGTGATGCGGACGATCTGCGGCACGATCAGCTCACAGCCGGTGAAGGCGACACCGGCCAGAATACAGAGCGCGAAATAGCGATAGCTGCCTGCCAGCAGCCGCGGCAGAACGCTTCGCTCGCGCTTGCGGTCATTTGATTTCTTCTTCAATCTCTTCACCTCAATAAAACTGGGATACCTGCGGGCAGCGGCAGACGGCAAAGGCGCGTCGGTCAGAGCCTGCCCATCAGGACGAAAAAACGGCGCTGCGTTTTGCAGCGCCGGATAAAGCCATATCGGACGCGACAGAGACCCTGCCGCGCCGGAGGAAACGAAACTCAGCCCTTGGGCGTGCCGTCGGCGCTGAAGACCGGCAGCTTTTCCAGATAGGTGATGTCGGGACGCTCCTGTGCGGCGCCCTCGGCCAGAACGGCCATCTTGCCCGCGACGGTGCCGCCGGCTGCATGAACCAGCTCCTCCAGTGCGCGAAGCGACTCGCCGGTGGAGATCACGTCGTCCACGATCAGAATTCGTTTACCCCGCATCAAAGCGGCATCCTCGCCGCCAAGATACAGCTCCTGCTCACGCTGTGTGGTGATGGAATGTACTTTTACGTGCAGCGGGTCGGTCAGATAGACCTTGGTACCCTTGCGCGCGATGAAATATGTCTTTGCACCGCTCTGCCGCGCCATCTCGTGGATCAGCGGGATGCTTTTTGCCTCGGCCGTCAGCATATAGTCGTAATCCTTGGGCGCGCGGGCAAGCAGCTCACGTGCGGCGGCCACAGTCATCTCGGCGTCACCAAACAGGATGAACGCACCAATGTACAGATCATCCGCGACCTGACAAAGAGGAAGCTCACGCTCGAGTCCCGCGATCGTCATTTTGTACTTCATGGCAATCTCTCCTTTTAGCCGGCCCTGCCGGCAAACTTCGCCGCATGCGGCGAAACGCATTTCCATACGACGTCTTGCGTGCTGCTGCGGATGAAGCAGCGCAGCATTTGGGCAACCTGCACCGAAACTTGCCCACTATTTCTCATTATAATTGCTCAGCTTGTAAATGTCAATTCCTTTATATCGAACAGCAGACGCGCAAATGCCCCGCGCGGCGGCGCGGGGCAGGAATTATGCCTTTGTCAGCTCCTGCAGGATGCTTTGCATGGCGTCCCACTTCTGCTCCATATCCCAGACCAGCTTCAGCTGGGTGCGGGCGCGGTCAAGATTCTGCTGCGGGTAGTGGATGGCAAAGTAAATATCGCCGTCGATGTAGTCCTTCAAAAACCGCAGGCCAACCTCAGCCGTCATGATCTTGGCGCCAAGCGGCAGCGTGCGGATCTCATCCGCGGTCAGCGTGTCGCCGCATGCGTCGAGATAGCCCTGTAAAAATGCGCGGTACATGTCAAGCCGCATATAGACCTTATCCAGATCCAGCTCATCCTCGGCGGCGCTGGACGCGCCAAAGCGGACGGCATCACCAAAGTCACACGCCGCAAGACCGGGCATGACGGTGTCCAGATCGACCACGCACAGCGGCTTGCCGGTCGCCATGTCGAAAAGAACGTTATTGAGCTTGGTATCGTTGTGCGTCACGCGCAGCGGGAGCGTGCCGCTTTCCTGCATCCGGCAAAGCTCACCCAGCGCCTCTTCCCGCGCGAACAGGAAGTCAAGCTCGGCTTTGACCGAGGCACAGCGGCCAAGCGGGTCTGCCGCCACGGATTCGTGCAGCTGGCGGAAGCGGTCGATCGTATCGTGAAAATGCGGGATGGTCTCATGCAGCGTCTGGGCAGGAAAGGCAGAAAGCGCCTTCTGAAAGCTGCCGAAGGCGACGGCTGCCTGATAAAAATCCTCAACATTGCGCGGCATTTCCAGACACACGCCGCCGGAGATAAAGTCATACGCGCGCCAGAAGTTGCCGCTTTCGTCATAGCTGTAGTTGCGGCCATCCAGCGCGGGGATGAGGTGCAGCGTCTTCTGTCCCGCGTCGGGGAGGGCGGCGATATAGCGCGTCACGGCGTCGATGTTCTCGATCAGCTCCTCGGGGTGGTGAAAGGCCACCTGGTTGATGCGCTGGAGGATATACTCCTCACCGCTGTCACAGACGACACGATAGGTACGGTTGATATGGCCGTTGCCAAACGGCTCGCATTCTATGGGCGTTCCGCGAAAGCGGAATTGCCGGATTATCTGTTCCATACAGAACCTCGATCTTTCTTTTTTGCGTCATTCTATGCGACGCACTTGCATATTGTACCTTTTTTGACGAAAAAGTCAATCCTTTGCGGGATTTTTTCGCCACAAATCGGCTTATTCCGTGTCCAGCAGCGTAAATTCCAGCAGAATCGGCTGATGATCGGAGTTGGCGAAGGCGGTATCATACACCGCGCTGCGCTCGGCGCGGACGTTGTCTGAAACGATAAAGCCGTCCACCGTCAAAAGCAGCTGGCCGTCGTGATACGGCGCATCGGCGTTGCGGCAGCTGGGGACGGGGCTGCTTTCGTCCAGCGGCGCGACAAGCCGCAGCGATTTGTCCGCAAACAGCTCGGTCTTGATCGGCTGCGCCCAGGTATAGCCGTCGGTGCTGACGCCGAACCAGTCGCCGCTGTTTCCCAGCAGATCCTTGTTGAAATCGCCGCCGCCGACCACATAATTGCCCGCCGCAAACTCGGCCTGCATGTCTGCCAGCAGCAGCGCCAGCTGCTCATCCGCAATCGTGCCGTCCGAGGTGTAGGCAGACAGGTGCAGGTTATACAGGCAGAGCGTTTTGCCGTTTTCCACCGGAATGCGCGAAACGCTGTAGCAGCGGTCAAGATCCAGGAATTTCGTCACGCCGGTCTCGACCGGCAGACTGCGCCGCAGCGCGCTGTCGATTGTCAGCGACGAGATCGTCAAAAGACCCGAGCGCGAGGCGCCGTGCGGCTGGTCGAATGGATAAAAGAGGAACGGGGAATGATAATTGACGGCAAAGACGCTGTCCGTCCGATCATTCAGTCCCATCCCGCCGAGACTGAAATTGCGCAGGAGGCCGGCCTCATCGACGTGATAGGTGCGGGTCGAGTCAAAATCGACCTCCTGTAAAAGCGTGATGTCCGGCTCGAGCGCAAGAACCGTCTGCCCGATCTCGTCCAGATTTTCCAGCAGCCGCTCCTCAGACCACGCCCACGACTCGGTGCCGCCGTCCATGAAGAAGCTGTAGTCATCCTCATACGCGCCAAAGCCGATGTTCCAGCAGACCAGCCGATAGGAGCTGTCGGTCTGCGCCGTCTGCGTCTGGCCGGAGACGACCGCGAGCGTCTGCCTGTCCTCAATGCGGTCATAGGCCGCAAAGACATAGCACACATAGCCCGCGACGATCAGCACGACGACCAGCAGAAAAATACCCAGAATTTTAAGCGCACGTTTCATATCGGATCTCTCCCATGCAGGTTTGTTTTTCTTATTTTACCCCGCCTGTGCGGGAAATGCAACCGTCCCGACGCTTGCAAAGGCCGCAAGAGCATGGTAAACTGTAATATCATATTGCATTCTGCGCCGCGCGGGCAAACCGGAAAAGGAGGAACGCATTTGACCGCATACCAGATCTTTCTGATCGCCGTATATCTGTTTTTCTTTGGCTCGATCGCCGGATGGGTGCTGGAGCTGCTCTTCCGCCGGTTTTTCTCCGGCTCGAATCCCGAGCATCTGTGGCTGAACCCGGGCTTTCTGTTTGGCCCCTGTGTGCCGCTGTACGGCATCGGGACGGTCGTGCTGTTTGGCATGTCGCTGCTGGAAAGCGCCGTGTTTGGCAGCTTTTCGGGCAGCGTAGGATACTATTTTGTCATGTTTTTCATCATGGCGCTGGTCATGACGCTGATTGAATATCTGGTCGGTCTGCTCAGCATCCGTGTCATGGGCGTGCGGCTGTGGGACTATTCGCGCCGCTGGGGCAATGTGCAGGGCATTATCTGCCCGCTGTTCACATGCTTCTGGGGCGTGCTGTCGGCGGTGTACTACTTTCTGCTGTATCCGCGGCTGCTGGTGCTGCTCGAATGGTTTGTGGCGCATCCGCTGTTCTCGTTTTTTGTCGGCATCTGCTTTGGCGTGTTTGTGATCGATTTTGCGTTCTCGCTGCATCTGGGCACGCAGCTGCACCGCCGCGCTGCGGCGCTGGATCGGACGCTGTATGAGTCCATCGACCTGCAAAAGCTGCAAAAGCGGCTGCAAAGCCGAAGCGGCTTCTTCCGGCTGGGCGCGCAGCGCTCGCTGAGTGACCGCTTGGACGCATTTGATGAGTTTCTGCACCGCCGCCCGGGCGCACCTGCGCCGCAAGGCACGGAAGACGCGGAAAAATAATTCCGATCGGGGAAAAAACTGCAAAAAGACAGTTGCAATTTCCAACTGCGCGTGATATTATAATAATAAGAATAATTATTATTTATAAATTTGGAGGTAGCCATGTACTGTGTTAAGAAAATGACCGAGGATCTCTACTGGGTCGGCGCAAATGACCGCCGCCTTGCGCTGTTTGAAAACGTCTATCCCATTCCCAGCGGCGTCAGCTACAACGCCTATCTGCTGCTGGATGAAAAGACCGTCCTGCTGGACACGGTTGACCGCGCGGTAAGCGGGCTGTTCCTGGAAAATGTGGCGCACGTGCTGAACGGCCGGACGCTGGACTACGTCATCGTCAACCACATGGAGCCGGATCACTGCGCCACGCTGCAGGAGCTGGTGCTGCGCTATCCCGAGGTCAAGGTCGTCTGCAACGCCAAGACCAAGACGATGATCCAGAATTTCTTCACCTTTGACATCGACAGCCGCGCTGTGATCGTCAAGGAGATGGACACGCTCTGCACCGGCCGGCATACCTTTGCCTTTGTCATGGCGCCGATGGTTCACTGGCCCGAGGCCATGGTCAGCTATGATGTGACGACCAAAACGCTCTACTCCGCCGACGCATTCGGTACCTTTGGCGCGCTGGGCGGCAATCTCTACGCCGATGAGGTCAACTTCAAAACCGAGTATCTGGATGAGGCGCGCCGCTACTACACCAACATTGTTGGCAAATACGGCACACAGGTGCAGGCGCTGCTGAAGAAGGCCGCCACCATTGAGATCGAGACGATCTGCCCGCTGCACGGCTTTGTCTGGCGCAAGGACATCGGCTGGTTCATCGAAAAGTATCAGCACTGGGCATCGTACACGCCCGAGGAGCAGGCCGTGGTCATCGCCTATGCGTCGGTCTATGGCAACACCGAAAACGTGGCCAATATTCTTGCCGGTATGCTGGCAGACAAGGGCGTGCGCAATGTCAAGGTCTATGACGTGTCCGCGACACATGCAAGCTATCTCGTTTCCGAGTGCTTCCGCGCCAGCCATCTGGTCTTCCTGTCCACCACGTACAATGCCGGCATGTTTGTGAACATGGAGAATCTTGTCCATGACATCGTCAATCACAATCTGCAAAACCGCACCATCGCACTGGTGGAAAACGGCTCGTGGGCAGCAACGGCGGGCAGCCTGATGCGCGCAGAGTTCTCAAAGCTGAAAAACTGCACCATTCTGGATGAGACGGTCTCCATCCGCTCCTCGCTCAAGGACGGCCAGCTTGCACAGCTGCAAACGCTGGCCGACGCGCTGTATGACACCATGGAGAAGCCCGCGCCCATCGACCACAGCCAGACGGTCGAGCCGAACGCCATGTTCACGCTGAGCTATGGTCTGTTTGTGCTGACTGCGCGCGAGGGCAGCAAGGATAACGGCTGCATCATCAACACCGTCACGCAGCTGACCGATTCGCCCAAGCGCATCTCCATCTGCGTCAACAAGGCAAACTACACCTGCGACATGATTCGCCGCACGGGCGTGTTCAATGTCTCCGTGCTTTCAAACGACGCGCCGTTTGCCATGTTCCGGCACTATGGCTTCCAGTCCGGCCGCGACAGCGACAAATTTGAGGGCGTTGCCGTGGTCAACCGCGCAGAAAACGGCGTAAGCTATATTCCCTGCTGCACCAACGCCTTCCTCAGCGGCAAGGTCGTGCAGGAGATCGAATTTGAAACGCACTTCCTGTTCATTGCCGACGTGACCGAGGCACGCGTGCTGGATAACACGCCGTCGATGACCTATGCCTATTACTTTGCAAACGTCAAGCCCAAGCCCCAGAAGCCCGAGAGCAAAAAGCCCTGCTGGGTGTGCAAGATCTGCGGCTGGGTCTATGAGGGTGAGGAGCTTCCGCCCGACATCATCTGCCCGCTTTGCAAGCACGGCGCAGCCGACTTTGAGCGGGGATAACCACAAAACCATACCGGATACAGAGAAAAGGAGAAGCGTCATGCGCGTATTGGAGCAGCTGGAACCGAAGGCGGTATTCCGCTATTTTGAGGATCTGACCCAGATCCCGCGCCCGTCGGGAAACACAAAGGCCGTCAGCGATTACTGTGTCGCGTTTGCAAAGGCACACGGCCTGCGTTATATACAGGATGCGGTCAACAACGTCATCATCTTCAAGCCCGCGACGGCGGGGTATGAAAACGCCCCCGCGGTCATTTTACAGGGACATCTGGACATGGTGGCCGTAAAAGAGCCGGACAGTCCGGTGGACCCGATGACCCAGCCGCTTTCCCTTGCCATCGACGGCGACTTTGTCTATGCAGACGGCACCAGTCTGGGCGGCGATGACGGCGCGGCGGTTGCCATGGCGCTGGCGGTGCTGGCAAGCGATGATCTGCCGCATCCGGCGATCGAGGCGGTCTTCACAGTGGATGAGGAGATCGGCATGGACGGCGCGGCGGCGCTGGATCCTGCGCCGCTTACGGCGCGGCGGCTGCTCAACATCGACTCTGAGGATGAGGGCATTCTGACCGTCAGCTGCGCGGGCGGCGTGCGCGCCAACTGTGAGCTTCCGCTCTCGCGTGAGGCATGTGCGCTTTCGTTCTGGCGCGTCTGTATTGACGGGCTGATCGGCGGCCACTCCGGCGTAGAGATCCATCGCGGACGCGGAAACGCAAATCTGCTGCTGGGACGCTTTCTGCGCATCCTGGCAAATGCCGACGATGCGCTGCGCCTTGCCTCGGCGGCGGGCGGCACGATGGACAACGCCATCACGCTTTCTGCCACGGCGGTCATCGGCGCGTCCGCGCAGACGGATGTTGCCGCACTGGCGGCGGCATTTTCGGGCGCGCTGCAAAATGAATTTGCCGTCTCTGACCCCAATGTCCGCGTGACGGCTGTGCGCTGCGACGCGCCCGAGGACGCGCTGGACGCGGATTCGACCGCGCGCGTGCTGGATTTCCTCTCGCTTGTTCCCAACGGCGTGCAGGCGATGAGCATGGATATCGAGGGGCTGGTGCAGACCTCCTGCAATCTGGGCATTCTGGACGTTTCCGGCACGCGTCTGCACGCGTGCAGCGCCATCCGAAGCTCGCTTGCCAGCCAGAAGCAGATGGTCTATGACCGTGTTGCCGCGCTGTGCGCGCGCCTTGGCGGCAGCGTCCGTCCCACCGGCGACTACCCGGGCTGGGCATATCTGCGGCAGTCACCGCTGCGTGAGGTAATGGTGCGCGTGTTTACCGAGCAGTATGGCCGCGAGCCGACGGTTGAGGCCATCCATGCGGGACTGGAATGCGGTCTGTTTGCCGACAAGCTGGAGGGACTGGATGCCGTCTCGTTTGGCCCTGCGCTCTATGACATCCACACCACGCATGAGCGGATGAGTATTTCCTCGATGCAGCGCACATGGGACTATCTGTGCCAGGTGCTGCGCCAGCTGAAGGACTGAGCGGTGGGGAAACACATCCTGCGATTCTGAAAAATGCAATTGCCGGCGGCGCAGCTGCGCCGTCGGCAATTTTCTGCCATTTTTCGGCCTGTTTGGCGAAAATGTTTTTAATTGATTCACAAATAAGCGGAAATAGTATGTATAATGTACTTGTTATACTGCTTCCGGCGCAAAAGCGCGCCATGCTTTGGCCGGAATCGGACAAACGATGATTCTGCGAATCCGGCGCTTCCGGCCGGTTTTGCCATAAAGGAGTGACGGTATGGTAAACGATCCCTATCAGGTGCTTGGTGTTTCCCCCACGGCAGATGAGGACACCATCCGACAGGCGTATCGCCGTCTCGCAAAAAAATACCATCCCGACCTCAACCCGGGCGACGCCACGGCGGCACAGCGGATGAATGAGATCAATGAGGCATATGATCTGATCAAAAATCCGCAGGCCTATCGCCAGCAGCAACAGCAGCGCGCCGCCCAGCAGCAGGCGCGTCAGGCCTATCAGCAGCAGCAACAGCAGCAGACGTACTACAATCCCTTTGACCCGTTCGGCTTCTACAGCGGCCAGAACACACAGGATCAGCAGCAACAGCAGTCCGGCCAGCGGCAGTACACCTATTACCACTACTCCAACGAGGACGACGGCGCGCAGCAGCAGTATCAGTGGAACTATCGCCGGACGCGGCGCAGCCCGCTTGGCTTTGTGGGCAAGCTTGTGGCGGTCTATTTCCTGTTCCAGATCTTCTTCTCGCTGCTCAGCAGCTGCACCTCGTTCTGGAACCCGTATTCTTCTTATTACTACTTTGGTACGCCGTCGGGCAGCGACTCATCCTACTCACAGGAGCTGCCGACGAATGAGAGCGCCACGGGAGCTGCGCAGACCACGCCGTCGTATGGCTCCTACAGCGGCTTCCGGCGATAGGAGGGAAAGGCATGAAGCTGTTTCACAAGCCCCAGCCTCCGCAGCCGGATGCGCGCGATGCGCGGTATGACGAGCTTGAGGCAGAGTACCGCAACTATCGCCGCCGCACGGCAGAAACCCTGGCACAGACCGAAAGCATCGCCGCGCGGAAGGCCGTTCTGACTTTTTTGCCGCTGTATGACGATCTGGCGCTGGCACTGGCGCAGCCGTGTCAGGACGCGGCGTATTTCCACGGCATTGAGCTGATGATGCAGAAGCTTCTGTCCATTCTGGCGGGGATGAAGGTACAGCCCATGGACAGTCTTGGCCGCTGCTTCAACCCCATGTATCACGAGGCGGTCGAGCATATTTCCGACCCCGCGCGGCGCGAGGATGAGATCGTTCAGGTGCTCCAGACGGGCTTTACCATGGACGAGGAGGTCATCCGTCACGCCAAGGTCGTCGTTGCAAACTGACGCGCGGCGTCTGTGTAAACAATCTACAGTCCAGGCGGCGCAGACGGCTGCGCAGGTGGACTGTTCAGGAGGCAGCTATGTCCAAAATTATCGGTATTGACCTTGGTACCACCAACAGCTGTGTGGCAGTGATGGAGGGCGGCGAGCCGGTCATCATTCCCAACGCCGAGGGCGGCAGAACCACGCCGTCTGTCGTTGCATTTTCCAAGATCGGTGAGCGGATGGTCGGCAGTCTGGCAAAGCGCCAGGCGGTGACGAACCACGACCGGACGATCAGCTCGATCAAGCGCGAGATGGGCACAAATTATCGCGTGACGATCGATGGCCACAAATACTCGCCGCAGGAGATCTCGGCCATGATCCTGCAAAAGCTCAAGCGCGACGCAGAGAGCTATCTGGGCGAGCCGGTCACCGAGGCCGTCATCACCGTTCCCGCCTATTTTACCGACGCACAGCGTCAGGCGACCAAGGACGCAGGCAAAATCGCGGGGCTGAACGTCCAGCGCATCATCAATGAGCCGACGGCAGCGGCGCTGGCCTATGGCGTTGACCGCGAGGAGCCGCAGAAGATCATGGTCTATGACCTGGGCGGCGGCACATTTGACGTGTCGATTCTGGATATTTCGGCCGGCGTGATCGAGGTTCTGGCCACTGCCGGCAACAACCACCTTGGCGGCGACGATTTTGACCAGTGCATCGTGGATTATCTGGTGCGCCAGTTCAAGGCCGAGAATAAATATGACCTTTCGCGCGACCCCGCTGCCATGCAGCGCATCCGTGAGGCGGCAGAGAAGGCCAAGATCGAGCTTTCCAGCATGACGGCCACCACCGTCAGTCTGCCGTATATCGCCGTCGGGAAAAATGGCCCGATGCACATGGAGCTGCCGCTGACGCGTGCAAAGTTCAACGATCTGACGCACCATCTGGTGCAGGCCACGCGTGAGCCGCTGAATCAGGCGATCAACGACTCGGGCATCAAGATCTCTCAGATCAGCAAGGTGCTGATGGTCGGCGGTTCCAGCCGAATCCCTGCCGTGCAGGATCTGGTACAGTCCATCACCGGCACGCTTCCGTTCAAGGGCATCAATCCCGATGAATGCGTCGCCATGGGCGCATGCCTGCAGGGCGGCGTCTTGTCGGGGAGCGTCAAGGGACTGCTTCTGCTGGACGTCACGCCGCTGTCGCTGGGCATTGAGACGCTGGGCGGCGTGTGTACGCGCGTGATTGAGCGCAACACCACACTGCCGATCCGCAAGAGCCAGATCTTCACCACCGCATCCAATTTCCAAAGCTCGGTCGATGTCCATGTTTTGCAGGGCGAACGCCCCATGGCGCACCAGAATAAAGAGCTTGGCCGCTTCCAGCTGACCGGCATCCGGCGCGCGCCGCGCGGCGTACCGCAGATCGAGGTCACGTTCTCAATCGACGCAAACGGCATTGTAAACGTTGCGGCCAGAGATCTGGACACCGGCAAGGCGCAGCAGATCACCATCACCGCCACGTCCAACATGTCACAGGCCGAGATCGACCGCGCCGTACAGGATGCGCAGCGCTATGCGGCTGAGGACGCGCAGCTTCGCGCCGAGGCAACCGCCCGCGACCGCTGTGAGCAGCTGCTGTTCCGTGCCTCGGGCGCGGACAAGTCTCTCTCGCGTGAGGATAAGACGCGCATAAGTGAGGCAGTCAAAAATGTCCGCCGCGCCATCAAGGCCAAGAACACGCACGACATGCTTGCCGCAGCCGACGCGCTTGAGGCGGTTTTGAATGAGCTGAACGTCACCGCGCCGACCGGCGCGCAGCGCCCCGCGGGCGGGTACGAAAACCCGAACGATCAGGTGGACGACGACGTCATGGACGCCGATTTTGAATCGGTAGAGGATAACGGATAA
>CAZPYW010000021.1:0-1655 GCA_964590095.1 uncultured Oscillospiraceae bacterium
CGTTGATGACGAACGTACCGCCGTTGGTCATCAGCGGGAAATCGCCCATGAAGATCTCCTGCTCTTTGATCTCGCCTGTTTCCTTGTTGTGCAGCCGCACCCGCACCTTGATGGGCTTGGCATACGTAGCGTCGCGCTCTTTGCATTCCTCCACCGTATACTTCGGCGGCTCGTTCATGCTGTAGTCCAGGAAGCTCAGCTCAAGATTTCCGGTGTAGTCGCTGATCGTGTCAACGTCACGGAAAACCTCATGCAGACCCTCATTCAGGAACCACTCATAGGAATCCTTCTGGATCTTCAGCATATTGGGGATCGGCAGTACCTCGCCATGCTTGGCAAAGCTCTTACGCTCGGTCTTGCCGAACATGACATCCTGTGTCATCGCCATTATGAAACATCACAGCCTTTCTTTTTGGTTCTGTGTTTTTGATACGCCAGGGTCGGTTGTTAAAACCTGATACCACAATGCTTGCATATTCGCCATGCCGGTGCTATAATGGATACCGTAAAAGGGAAAGATGGCATAGGCACACACTATCGCATTATGGGAAACCATTCTATCACGTGCGGTTGCCGTTGTCAATTCTTTCTTTGATTTTTTGTGCAATCTGCCGCATTCCCGTCTGGGAATGCGGATTTTCTGCGCCCTTTTGGCACAGTTGCCGATGCACTTGACAAAATACGGATGGCGTGCTATGATTCATTTAACAAAACGGTTAAATGATGGTGAAAAAATGGGACTGGAGCTGACACTGCGCGCGCTGGCCGACCCGACGCGGCGCGCCATCCTTGAGCTGCTCAAAGGCGGCGCGCTTCCGGCCGGTGAGATCGCGGCGCATTTTTCGATTTCGGACGCGGCGATCTCGCGGCATCTGTCGCTGCTGCGTGAGGCGGGGCTGGTGCGTGACCGGCGCGCGGGAAAATATATCTATTATGAGCTGTCGGCCTCTGTGCTGGAGGAGGTCATGCTCTGGCTGCGGAATCTGAAAGGAGAAGACGATGAAGCGATACGCTAAATGGGTACTGGCGCTGACGCTGCTCTCCCTGTGCGCGACCGGCGTGCTGCTGCAATTTATGCCTGCGCGCGTTCCGATGCACATGAACGTCGCGGGCGAGCTTGACCGCATCGGCAGCAAATATGAGCTGCTGCTCCTTCCGGCGCTTACGGCACTGTGCGGCGGAGGGATGCTGCTGCTGGCGCGCTTTGGCGCAAAGCATATGGGGCGTGCAGGATCGGCGGCGCTTTCGCGCGGCGCGGTGATCGTCACGGCTGTTTTGACGGTGGTGTTCCTTGTGCTGCAATGGCGCATCGCATCCGGCTCGGTGCAGACGCCGGACGGCATGGCGCTTTTCTCCCGTATTTTCGGTCTGCTGATGTCTTTTTCTATGGGCGCGATCGTCATTGTGCTGAGCAACCTGATGCCAAAGGCGGGGCGCAACGCGCTGTTTGGCCTGCGCACCCGCTGGAGCGGCAAAAACGACCGCGTCTGGCAGAAGTGCCAGCGCTTTGGCGGCTGGACGGGCGTTTTGTGCGGCATTCTGATCATCGTGAGCGGTGCGTTTCTGGATATGCGCGTGGGCGGCTGGGTCATGCTCGGCCTGATCGCCGGATGGAGCACCGCCTGCATCATCGCCTCCTACCGCATCTGGCGGCG
>CAZPYW010000021.1:1755-14439 GCA_964590095.1 uncultured Oscillospiraceae bacterium
GCCAGCTGCGCAAGACCGATGTCCACGGTGTTCAGCGACACCTTGGTGTTGGCAATGCTGCCAAGCGTTGAGCCGCCGGGGAGATCCGAGCGGTTTGCGTACACCTGAACGGGAACACCGGCATCTGCGCAGATGCTCCGGAACAGGGCAGAGGAGACAGCGTCGGTGGTGTAGCGCTGGTTGGCGTTAAACTTGATGACCACGCCGCCGTTCAGCTGCGGACAGTTGGCCGCGTCCGCGTACTCCGGATGGTTCGGGTGCATCGCGTGGGCGTTGTCTGCCGAGACCATCATGCTGCCGGCGACGGCCATGCGGTATTCCTCGTCTGTTTTGCCAAGTGCGGCGCAGATGCGCTGGAGCACGTCCGACAGGAGCGTGGAGGCCGCGCCCTGCTTCGTTTCGCTGCCGACCTCTTCGTTGTCAAAGACGCAGCAGACCGGCACGCTGTCGCTGTCAGCCGCGGCAAGGAAGCCCTTCATGCAGCCAAAGGCGCACTCCAGATCGTCCAGCTTCGGCGCGGCAAGCAGCTCGTGCTGCGCGCCAAGGACGCTCCCGCGCGTGCGTACATATAAATAGAGATCGGTTCCAAGAATATCGGACTCGCCCACACCGGCGGCCTGCGCAACCAGCGTGCGGAAGCTTCCCGCTGCGCCCTCACAGCCCAGCAGGGGGAGCGTGTCGATATTCGCCTGGAACTTTGCCGCCTCGTTTGCGCTGCGGTTCATGTGGATGGCAACATTGGGGATGATGAGCAGATCGCGGTCGATGTTGACCAGTCTGGTCACAAGACGGCTGCCCTCACGCACCAGCACGCGCCCCGCCACCGAAAGCGGCCGGTCAAGCCACGTGCCCATCAGCATGCCGCCGTACTTTTCGGTATTCAGGCGCACGCCCGCCTTGCCGGAAAGCTCGGGATTCTCTTTGATTTTGAAGGTGGGGGAGTCACTGTGCGCCGCCGAGATCATAAAGCCGGCAAAATCGGCGCGCGGTACGCGGAAGGCCACAACGGATGAGCCGTTGCGGACAACAAAGTATTTCCCGCCGACGGCCAGTGCCCAGTGCTCCTGCTCGTGCAGCTGTGTGTAGCCGGCCTCGCGCAGCATGGCGCAGAAATTCTCGGTCGCGTGGAAGCAGCTGGGGCTGCGCTCGATCAGAGAAAGCAGTTCTTCGGTCAATTTCATGGTATTACACGTCCTCTTATCCAGAATATACAGATTTCTGCTATTCAAGATACCATACCGCCGGTTGATTTGCAACTTTCATTGTGTTATCATGGGGTGGACAATACAGCGGCCGACAGTGCTGCGGATTTTACGACAGGAGATATTCGGATGAAAAAGTCGATTTTGAGAAAATATGCCCAGCTGATCGCCGCCGTCGGCGTCAACGTCCAGAAGGGACAGGAGGTCTTCATCACGGCCGAGCTTGACCAGCCGGAGTTTGTGCAGATGGTGGTTGAGGCGTGCTATAAGCGCAAGGCAAAAAAGGTCGTGGTGGACTGGAGCTATCAGCCGCTGACCAAGCTGCACGTCCGGTATCAGAGCCAGAAGACGCTGAACACGATGGATGATTACGTTGAGGCGCGCTGGAAGCATTATACCGAGACCATTCCCTGCCGCATCTATCTGATCTCTGAGGATCCCGACGGTCTGCGCGGCGTCAACCAGGAGAAGATGGCAAAGGCGCAGCAGGCCAAGTACCCCATCATCAAGGGCTATCGCGACCAGATTGAAAATAAGTATCAGTGGTGCATCGCCGCAGTCCCGGGCGCGGCATGGGCAAAGAAGCTGTTCCCCGAGCTGCGCGTGTCGCAGGCGATCGAAAAGCTGTGGGAGGCCATTCTCTCGACCAGCCGCGTCAATGACGACCCCATTGCCGCATGGGAGGCACACAACGCCGACATGAAAAACCGCTGTGACTATCTCAACGGCCTTGGCATCCGTGAGCTGCGCTACAGGTCCGCAAACGGCACCGACTTTACCGTTGGCATGATCCCCGAGGCGCAGTTCTGCGGCGGCGGCGAGACCAGCCTGCAGGGCATCTTCTTTAACCCCAACATTCCCACCGAGGAATGCTTCATCTCGCCCATGCGCGGCAAGGCCGAGGGTGTGGTCTACTCCACAAAGCCCCTGTCGTATCAGGGACAGCTGATCGAAAACTTCTCCATCCGCTTCCATGAGGGCAAGGCAGTCGAGTGGCACGCGGAAAAGAACGAGGCGCTGCTGGAAAAGCTGATCACCATGGACGAGGGAAGCGCCTATCTTGGCGAGTGCGCGCTGGTTCCGTTCGATTCGCCCATCAACCAGAGTGGCATCCTGTTCTACAACACGTTGTTTGATGAGAACGCCTGCTGCCATCTGGCGCTGGGCATGGGCTTTGCCGACACCATCCGCGATTTCCAGAGCAAAACACTGGACGAATGCCGCGCACTGGGCGTCAACGACTCGATGATCCATGAGGATTTCATGATCGGCTCGGCCGACCTTTCCATCGATGCGGTGTGCGCTGACGGACGGACAGTTGCCATCTTCCGCGACGGCACCTGGGCGTTCTGAGCGGGCGAATTCATACAAATTCATACAAATTTCACAAGCGCGCCTGTTCGGATATCGCTTTAAATCAGCAAAGTTAAGTAAAATTTGTAAAAAGTTCATTTTTTGTTGATTATTCCAGAGGCGTATGCTATAATAGATTAAAATTATCCGGCGTTTACGCAGGGGCAACGGATGTCCGCGCATGAAACACACGGATAATGGACTTCGGTAATTTTCTGTGGCGAATACACAGTAAAATTATACATTATTACAGGAGGAAATGTAATGAAAAAGAATCTGAAGAAGCTTCTCGCTCTGATGCTGGTCCTGATCATGGTTTGCGCCATTTTCGCAGGCTGCAGCAGCACCGAAAAGCCCGCAGAAACGCCCAGCACGGATGCTCCCGCTGCTGATACGCCTGCAACCGAAACCCCCGAAGAACCGGCCGAAGCTCCCGCTGAGAAGCGCGAGAACAAGGTCATCTACGGCAGCTCCACCGAAATCTCCGGTGACCTGGGCAACGCCTGGTGGACGAACAACGCGTCCGACAAGATGATCCGTGACCTCACCAACGACTACGACACCGTTATTTTCGATATGTTTGGCCAGATGGTCATCAACGAGACGACCTGCGGCGGCATCGAGCAGACCGAGAACGAAGACGGCTCGATCACCTTCACCGTCAAGATCAACGAGGGCCTGACCTACAACAACGGCGAGCCCATCACCGCTGCTGACTACGTCGCTTATGCGCTGGTTCAGCTGTCTCCGGCCACTCTGGCTGCCGGTGCTACCGTCTCCTCTGACTCTGTTGTCGGCGGTAACGCCTATCAGGCTGGCGAGACCAAGGAGCTGGCCGGTGTCCGTCTGCTCGACGACTACACCTACTCCATCTCCATCACCCCCGACTACGCCAACTACTACTTCTCCCTGAGCTATGCTTCTCTGGCTCCTCTGTACCTGCCGCTGTATTCCTCTGCTGACCTCACCGTCAAGGACGACGGCAACGGCGCTTACCTCGACGGCGGCGAGCTGAACTCCGATGAGATCATTGCTTCCCGTTACGTCTACGAAGGCCGCGTTGTCGCTGGCCCGTACATGATCCAGAGCCTCGACACCGGTGCTCTGACCGCTACCCTCGTCCGCAACCCCTACTACGCTGGTAACTTCGAAGGCGTCAAGCCCTCCATCGAGACCATCGTTATCGTCAGAGCTGAGGACGACACCATGATGGACGCTTTCAAGACCGGCGAGATCAACTTCCTCTCCCAGCTGTCTGAAGGCGTGCAGATCAACGCTGCGCTCGACATGGTCGACGCCGGCGGCTATGCATACTGCAACTACACCCGTAACGGCTACGGCAAGCTGATGTTCCAGTGCGACTTTGGCCCCACGCAGTTCGCTGCTGTCCGCCAGGCTGTTGCTTACCTGCTTGACCGCGAAGAGTTCTGCACCACCTTCACCGGCGGCTACGGCTCTGTCGTTCATGGCCCGTACTCCACCGCACAGTGGATGTATCAGGAATCCGAAGAGCTCTTCAACGAGAAGATCAACACCTACGCTTACAACCCCGAGAAGGCTATCGAAGTCCTCGAGGCTGACGGCTGGGTCCTCGACGCTGAGGGCAACGAGTACGTTTCCGGCGTCCGTTACAAGGAAGTCACCCCTGAAGAAGCTGGCGACTACGCTCTGAATGTCACCCTGGCTGACGGCCGCGTCCTGATGCCGCTGCACATCATGTGGGCCTCCTCCGAGGGCAACTCCGTTTCCGACCTTCTGGCTACCATGCTGATGAACGGCCAGCAGACTGCTGATGCCGGCATGGAAATCGAGCAGGTCATCATGACCTTCACCGAGCTGCTGAACTGGATGTACCGCGACACCTCCGCCGGCGACCAGTACGGCGTCAAGACCTATGGCATGTACAACCTGGCCACCGGTTTTGCTGATGCATATGACTATGCATACAACTTCGCTGCTGATCCCGAGTCCGAGTATGTCAAGATGGGCTACAACACCAACTACATCTTCGATCAGGATCTGGACGACTACACCATGAACATGGTTTACGAAGCTGCTCCTGGCGACGATGCAACTTACCTGGATTACTTCCAGAAGTTCATCCTCCGCTTCAATGAGCTGGTTGTCGAGCTGCCTCTGTACTGCAACGACTACCACACCTTCTTCCCCGACTGGCTGCAGAACTACAACGAGTCCAGCCTTTGGGACTTCCAGAAGGCCATTATCTACGCTTCCATCGAGGGCGCTGAATAATTCCACCTTCCCCAAAATTCCGGCGACGGGGGCGGCTTACCGCCCCCGTCGCTTCCGGCATCTTTGCCGTTTCTTTTCTGATTTAACGCATTGTCCTGATGCGGCCATCGACCGGCGGGGGCAAGGGCTGCCTCTGCGGGAAACAGGCGCGTTTGCCCCTGTCTGCCGATGGTATAAAACGGAAAATTATCCCCCAAAAGGGGTTTTGATACAGGTCACAGACTATCTATCACAGACTTTAGAGAAAAGGAGGGTGTGCGGATGACCAAATACGTACTGAAGCGACTGGTCTACATGGTGATCGTGTTCCTGCTGGTTTCGCTTTTGATGTATTCCATCTACAACCTGATCCCGACCGACCCTGCGCGTGCGCAGCTCGAGCCGCTGAAACAAACCTTAAAGCCCGCTGAATACGAACAGCGCTATCAGGCGCTGCGTGCCTCAATGGGTCTTGACGATCCGCTGATCATCCGGTATCTGCGCTGGTTCGGCTTCTACCCCGATGTCGACGGTACCTTTAACGGAATGCTGCAGGGTAACTTTGGCTATTCCCAGATCTATAAGTGCGACGTGGCGGACGTTCTGCCCGATCGTATGCTCAATACCATCTACATCAACATCTTCTCGACCATTATGGCGCTGATCATCACCATTCCGCTGGGCATCTACTGCGCCGTTCACAAGCGCAGCAAGTTTGACAGCACGGTGCAGGTCTTCACCATTGTCGGCTATTCCATCCCGACGTATATCGTTGCGCTGATTTTCATCTGGCTGTTTGCCGTCACGCTGCGGTGGCTGCCCGTCTTTGGCATGGAGACGCCGGGCAATACCTTTACCGGCTTCCGCGCATTTTTGGACAAGGTCTACTATCTGACGCTGCCGGTGCTGGTCATGACGGTCGGCTCGCTTGGCGGCATGACGCGCTACGTCCGCGCGGCCATGATCGAATCGCTCAGCATGGACTATATCCGTACCGCGCGCGCCAAGGGTCTGCGCGAAAAGGTTGTCATCTATTCCCATGCATGGCGCAACGCCCTGCTGCCCGTTATCACCGTTCTGATCGGCTGGTTCATCGGTATTTTCTCCGGCTCGCTGATCATTGAGAACATGTTCGCGCTGAACGGCATGGGCAAGCTCTACTATCAGGGACTTCTCAACAACGACTACGAGCTTGCGCTCGCCATCCAGATGTTCTACGTGCTCATTGCACTGGTCGGTCAGCTGATCACCGACCTGAGCTATGGTCTGGTTGACCCGCGCGTGCGCGTCAACAAGTAAGGGGGTAGAGACATGAAAAAGACAAAGAGCACCCTCTTCAGCCGCCTGTTCGGCAACCGCAACAAGGTTCATGACTTCATGACCGAGGAGCAGCTGCAAAGCCCGGGTCGCCTGATTCTGAAAAACTTCCTGCACAACAAGCTGGGTATGACCGGCCTGATCGTGTTCCTGATGATCTTCCTGTTCGTCATGATCGGCCCGCACTTCTCTCCGCTGGATCTGAGCTATCAGGACAACACCCAGATCAACGTCCCGCCCGGAATGAATCTGATGACCATTCCCGACGGGATGAAGGGTAAGGTCGCGGATATCTCCGCCGGTACGACCTATGGCGTCGGCGTTGACACCGACGGCAAGGTCTACACCTGGGGCTACACCCGCATCACCGAAAAAATCGACCTCAAGGACATCCCCGAGGAGGTTCTCGAGGCAAAGATCGTCAGCGTCGCTGCCGGCTATGACCACATCGTTGCGCTGGACGAAAACGGCGCGGTCTATGTCTGGGGCAACACCCGTCTGAACCAGGCCAAGCTCCCCGACAAGCTCTCCATGGCCGCGGCCTATGGCAAGAATCTTGGCTTTAAGCAGCTTGAGGCCAGCAACCAGTTCTCCGCTGCGCTCACCGAGGACGGCGAGCTGTATCTGTGGGGCAACGACAAGCAGGCTGACATCAAGATCAAGAAGGACTATCAGGGCAACATCGATAAGGTCGCCCTGACCACGCGCGGCTATATCGCGCTGACCAAGGACGGCGCGGTCGTCTACGCCGGCTATCAGAAGGAAAACGCGTTCGTCAACATCCCCGCGGGTCTGGACTCCGGTGTCGTTGACATCGCCGCCTCCAGCAACGCCGTCGCGGCCGTCAAGGAAGACGGCACCGTGGTCGTCTGGGGCACCTGCACCAACGGTGAGGATCAGGTTCCCACGTTTGAAAGCAAGCCTGTCGAGCTGTACGGCGGCAGATATCACTTCACCGCCCTGATGGACGACGGCGAGGTCATCTCGTGGGGCGACAACACCCACGGTCAGGCTGAGGTTCCCGCCTCTGTCAATGAGGACGAGATCGAAACCGTCTTTGCCGGCTTCTATCAGAACTACGCCGTCACCACCAGCGGTGAGGTTAAGACGTGGGGTCTTAAGGGCTACGTCTGCGGCACGGACGACCTGGGTCGTGACGTGCTCAACCGTATCATCAACGGCGGTAAGGTCACCATGACCGTCGGCGCCGTATCCGTTATCATTGAGCTTGTCATCGGTATCATTCTTGGCGGTCTGGCCGGCTATTTCGGCGGCTGGGTCGACAACCTGATCATGCGTCTGAGTGAGATCGTCGGCGGCCTGCCGTTCCTGCCGTTCGCCATGATCCTCTCTGCCATCATCGGCACGCGGATTTCGGTTGAACAGAGAATGTATCTGATCATGGTCGTGCTTGGCGTTTTGTCGTGGCCTGGCATCTGCCACCTGATCCGCGCACAGATTCTGTCGCAGCGCGAGCAGGAATACGTCACCGCCGCACAGGCACTGGGCGTGCGCGAGAAGAGCATCATCTTCCGCCACATCATCCCCAACGTCATGAGCCTGATCCTTGTCAACGCCACCCTGAGCTTTGCAACGTGCATGCTGACCGAGTCCTCGCTTTCCTACATGGGCTTCGGCATCGCGCCTCCCACCCCGACGTGGGGCAATATGCTCACCGGCGCAAACAACTCCATCGTCATCCAGCAGTACTGGTGGCGCTGGGTATTCCCGGCTGCGATCTTCGGCATCTGCACCATCTGCATCAACCTGGTCGGTGATGCACTGCGTGATGCGGTCGATCCCAAGTCGGCCGAGAGATAAGGAGGGGTCGTCGTGGCATTATTGGAACTGAAAAACCTGAAAACTTTCTTCAACACCAAGCGCGGCATTGTCAAGGCTGTCAACGGTGTCAGCTATGCGCTGGAAGCGGGACAGGTTCTGGGTGTTGTCGGTGAATCCGGCTCCGGTAAATCCGTCTCCGCAATGAGCGTGCTGCGTCTGCTTGATGGCAACGGCTACATTGACTCCGGCGAAATCCTCTTTAACGGGCAGGAGCTGACGAAGCTCCCCATGAACGAGATGTACAAGATCCGCGGAAACGAGATCTCCGTCATCTTCCAGGAGCCCATGACCAGCCTGAACCCCGTCTTCACCGTCAGCAAGCAGATCTCCGAGCCGCTGATGATCCATCAGGGCATGAGCAAGAAGGAGGCCGCCAAAAAGGCGATCGAGCTGCTCTCCGACGTGAAGATCCCCAACCCCGAGGTTGTGGCCAAGCAGTATCCGCACCAGCTTTCCGGCGGTATGCGCCAGCGTGTCATGATCGCCATGGCACTGGCCTGTAAGCCCAAGCTGCTGATCGCAGATGAGCCCACCACGGCACTTGACGTCACCATTCAGGCACAGATTCTGAAGCTGATGAATGAGCTGCGTGAGAAAAACGGCACCGCCGTTCTGTTCATCACGCATGACCTTGGCGTCATCAACCAGATGGCCGACAACGTCGCCGTCATGTACTGCGGCCAGGTCGTGGAATATGCGCCGGCTGAGACGATCTTCCACACCAGCGAGTATTCCCATCCCTATACCGAGGGTCTGATGCTCTCCATCCCGCGGCTGGATACGCCCAGCGACACGCGGCTTGAGGCCATCCCGGGCGCTGTTCCGCACCCGCTGGATCTGCCGAAGGGCTGCAAGTTCGCACCGCGCTGCAAATACGCGACCGAGCGCTGCATGAATGAGGAGCCGGAGCTGATTCACGTGTCCGACACCCAGCAGGTCCGCTGCTTCTACGCGAAGAAGGAGGACAGACATGCAAAATAATGAGAAAAAGGTTCTGCTTCGCATCAGCAACCTGAAGCAGTATTTCCCCCTCAAGGGCGGCCGCTTTGTCAAGGCAAACGACGGCATTACGCTGGATATCTATGAGGGTGAGACGTTCGGTCTGGTCGGTGAGTCCGGCTGCGGCAAGTCCACGCTTGGACGCACCATTTTGCAGCTGTACCACCAGACGTATGGCCGCACGATGTACTATGGCCGTTCGTTGGACGATCTGGCGCCGAAGTACGTCACCGAAACCATCAAGCACCTGAAGCAGCGCCGCGTCAAGCTCCATGAGCTTGAGCAGAAGCGCGACAAGCTGGAAGCCGAGTATGCCAAGCTCTCGGAAAAAGAGCAGTATGCCAAGCACACCGAGCTGGACACCGCGCGCAAGCTGGCTGAGGATGCGCTGCTGGACATCACCAAGATCGTCGGCGGCTTCCTTGTGGTTGAAAATCTGGACCCGATCATCGACGCCTACAGCCGCGCCTATGCGATCGCCCGCAAGATCAGCGTTCTGGATGAAAAGCGCCAGGATGCGCAGGTCGATGTAGACGACGCACAGTATGCAGTGGATAAGGCAGTTGAGGCCGGTACCGCCGCCAACACGGCTGCACTGGAAAAGGCAAAGGCAAAGCTCAAAACGCATGATGATGCAATTGCTGCCCTGCGTGAGCAGCTGGCAAAGGCACATGCTGCGATCGATGCCCTGCGTGAGCCGTATCTGAACGACCCCGAGTTCCAGAAGTATGAGGCCTACCGCGATGACGGCATCGACCTTGCACGTCTGGAGTACAACGAGATGCGCCGTCTGCGCCGCGATATGCAGCTGATCTTCCAGGATCCGTACTCCTCGCTGAACCCGCGTATGAGTGTCGGCCAGATCATCAGTGAGGGCATGCAGGCACACAGCATGATCAAGAAGAAGGACGCACGTATGCAGGAGCTGGTGCTCGGCATCATGGACAAGTGCGGTCTTGCGCCCTACTTCCTGCACCGCTTCCCGCACCAGTTCTCCGGCGGTCAGCGCCAGCGTATCGGCATCGCCCGTGCGCTTGCGACCAACCCCAAGTTTGTGGTGTGTGACGAGGCTGTTTCGGCTCTGGACGTGTCGATTCAGGCGCAGATCATCAACCTGCTGCTCGATCTGAAGGAGCAGGAGAATCTGACCTACATGTTCATCACGCACGACCTTTCCGTCGTCAAGTACATCTCCGACCGTGTCGGCGTCATGTACCTTGGCAACATGGTCGAGCTTGCCGAGTCGGATGAGATCTTCCATCATCCCATCCACCCGTACACCGAGGCGCTGCTCAACGCCATTCCCACCACTGATACGGTCGGCGCAAAGGAGCTTTCCATTCTTGAGGGCGATATCCCCAGTCCGGTCAACCCGCCCAAGGGCTGCAAGTTCCACACACGCTGCAAGTATTGCACCGAGATCTGCACGCAGGTCGTGCCCGCGTGGGAAGAGGTTCGCCCGAACCACTTCGTTGCCTGCCATCATAAGCTCAAGGTCGAGGAGTAAGACGTATGCTCTTTCAGCGTAAGGTCAACCGTGCGATGCACCTGCAAAAGGAGCAGAATGCCGAGAGCGGCCGTGAGCCGCTGCCACAGGACAAGGATGAGCTGAAGGTGTCCAAAAAGGACGAATTCGCCATGATTATTTCGGCGCTGCTGATCATTGTCCCCATTGCCATTCTGGTTCTGGCAGCCATCGCCTTTGGCAGCTACTTTCTCTTCTTCCACTGAGAGGTAACAAAAACCCCTTTCCCGTATGGGAAAGGGGTTTTACAGTGTGTCAAAAAAGCCTCGCAGAGTTCGCGCCCGCAGGCGCGAATCAAATGAAATCCAAAATTTACGAGGACATGTGCATCGTAAATTTTACTTTACAGCCCGCAAACGTGAATTTTGGCGGCTTTGCCGCCAAAACTTTGCGCTGCAGCGGGCTGCAAATCCTTTGTCAAAAAACGCTGAAAGCGTTTTTTGACAGTCTCAAAAACCCCTTTCCCACGGGAAAGGGGTTTTTAGCTTGCGAAAAGCGTGCCGTCAGCTCTTGCAAGGGAGCGGCGGCTGCCGCGGGCGGCCTTAGAACACCGCTCTGCGGGGAATATACGCGCCCTGTGCCGCGTCAGTGAGCCTGCCGTGGTCAACGGCCAGACTGCCGCGCAGATAGACCTGCGCGATCGAGCCGCGCGTCCGGAAGCCCTCAAACGGCGTGTAGCCGGCGGCAGAGAGCTGATCGTCTGCCGTTATGACCGTGTCGGCCTCGGGGTCATAGACCACGATATCGGCGTCGCTGCCCTCGGCCAGAACGCCCTTGCGCGGATACGCGCCATAGAGTCTGGCAGGATTTTCGCTGAGGAGAGCGCACATCTGCTCCTTGGTGATGCGGCCAGCCGCAACGCCTGCGGAGTAGAGCAGCACGCCGCGCGTCTCAACGCCGGGCAGACCACCGGGGATTTTGGTGAAATCGCCGCGCCCTGCGTCCTTCTGGGTAAGCGTAAAGCTGCAATGGTCGGTCGAGATCGTCTGGATGGTGCCGTTTGCAAGTGCGCGCCACAGCGCCTCCTGATCATCTGCACTGCGCAGCGGGGGCGCGCAGACATAGCGTGCAGCGGCAGAATAGTCCTCGTTTTGGTAAGCGCTTTCATCCAGAAGCAGATAGTGGGGACATGTTTCGACAAATACCTTCTGCCCGCGTGCGCGTGCGCGCATGACCTCGTCCAGCGCCTGACGCGTGCTGAGATGGACAATGACGATCGGCACGTCTGCGACCTCACAGATGCGCAGCAGATGGGCAACGGCCTCGGCCTCAAGCGGGTTCGGACGGCATTCGGGATGGGAGGCGGGCGAGAGCTTGCCCTCCTGCTTGTGCTGCGCGATCAGCGCGTCGATCACGCCGGCGTTTTCACAGTGTACACCCGCAATGCCGCCGTATTGTTTCAGCGCAAGCAGCGCAGAATATAAGTCCTGGTCTCCGATCATCATGGCAGGGTATGTCATGTACATCTTGAACGAGGGAATACCGGCTGCAAACATGGCGGGGATCTCGGCGCGGATGTCATCGTTCCAGTCATCAATGGTCATGTGGAAGCCATAGTCACAGCTTGCGCGGCCGTCCGCCTTTTCGTGCCACAGCCGCAGACCATAGCCAAGCGTTTCGCCCTTGTTCGGGCAGGCGAAGTCAATGACCATGGTCGTGCCGCCGCGGATGGCGCTGCGCGTACCGGTCTTGAAATCGTCGGCCGTTGTGGTGTTGCACACGTCCAGATCAAAATGCGTGTGTGCGTCGATAAAGCCGGGGAAGAGCAGCTTGCCGCTGACGTCAATGACCTGCGCATCGGCGCAGGAGATGTTTTCCCCGATCTTTGCGATCGTTTCGCCGTCGATCAGAACGTCAGCCACGCGTGAAACGCCGCTGCCGACCACGGTGCCGCCTTTCAGGATACGTTTCATAGAGGAGCCTCCCTTATTTTTCCCGCAAAGCGGGGTTGATTTTTATGGCCAGAGGCCAAAAAAGTTTGACTTTGCTTCTAAGGCGCTGTGCTGAGAGCAATGCTGCATAGCAGGGCCTGCAATTTCCGCACGCGAAGCGCACGGGGAACGTTCCGCCCCGCTTTCTTTCCCGCGTGGGAAAGAAAGCGCCGCGGCCGGTTGAAAGAAAGGACGGCAAAGGGGGATTTCGATTTCCCCCTTTGCAATCCCCTTAAAGCGACCAAAAGGGCTGCGGCCCTTTTGGATTTCCCATGGAGTTGCT
>CAZPYW010000022.1:0-14368 GCA_964590095.1 uncultured Oscillospiraceae bacterium
GGATGGATGCCAGCGAGCGCGCAAGCTGCGAAAGCGCAAGCTCCACGCGCGGGGCGTCATATCCGGTGGTGTCGGTGTCGATGTCGATGTCTGCGGGGACGGACTGCGCCGCGTCGCCAAGCGCCGTTTCCATTGCCGCGCAGCGGGCGCGGAGCGTCTGCGCGTGGTTTTGCGCCTGCTGCAGCAGGGCATATTGCGCCTGCGCCTGTTGGACGGCGTCCAGCGCCGTTTGCAGATCGGTTGCCTGCGGCGCAAACGCGGAAACCTGCCCGATCAGGTGTGCTGCGCGCGTACTGAGCGACTGGCGGCGGGCAGAAAGCGCCTCGCACTGCTGGGTAAAGGACGAAAGCGCGTGCTGATAGACCAGAAGCGCCTCGTGATACGATGCGGCATACGAGACAAATTCATCCGCGCTGTGCCGCGCATAGGCATCCAGCAGCCGGTCAGCCGCATCCAGCCGCGCCTCGCGCGCGCGGTTCGCGGCGCGGCCGCGCAGCGCGCACCACACGCCTGCGCTGCACAGCGCGGCGCAGGCGGCAGCCGGTATCCAGCGGCGCAGCAGCGCCAGCGCTACAGCGGCCAGCAGCGCTATGGCACCAGCAATCCAGAACGGAACAGTGGGGTAATAGCGTCCGGCGGTGAGGCGGCGGTATTCCTCGGCGTCGCGCTGTGCCTTTGGCAAAACTGCATCCGCGGCCAGACCGGAAAATACGGCCGGACAGGCGGGCGGCTGCGGCGCCTCGGCGGGCAGGGCGGGAAGCTGCTGCGCTTCCAGCTGTAAAAGCGTCAGCGCCTGCTGCTGTGCGGCAAGCGTATCGGCGGGGGCAAGCGCGGCAGTTTTGCGCGCAAGGGCGTCATATGCCTCCTGCGCCTGCTGCGCCTCAAGCCTTGCATCGCGCAGCAGCTGTGCATCTCGTGCGGCCTTCTGCGCGTCCAGCGCCTGTTTGATGCGCAGCAGCTGCGCGCGGCGCAGGGTCAGCTCCTGCTCCTGCGCGGCAAGCGCCAGATCGTCCTGATGCAGCGTGTGCAGCTGCGCAAGACGCGCCTCAACTGCGCCAAGCTCGGCCTCAGCCTCGGGCAGAAGGCCGGTTTTATGGTGGCGGCAGTGGTTTTTCCAGTCGTTCAGCCGCTTGCGGCTGTCGGTAAAGCTGACGCGCTCATCGCCGGTTGTGACAAGCGAGGCCAGCTTCTGCTCCAGTGCCGCGTCAGCGGTCACGGCTGCGCCGCCCTGCGCCAGAAAGGCGCTGCGCTCAAATACGCTGCGCCCCACGCCAAGGAGCAGCTCGCCGCAGTTTTCGCCCGTCATGCCCGCAATGGGCTGCATGGTGTCAAGGTCATAGGCGCGGAAATCGCTCATCGGGGCGCGCGGCTTGCCGGTGCGCTCGATGGCGATGCGGCGGCCGTTCCATTCCAGCTCAAGCCGCCCCTCCATCGGTGCGCCGCTCCATGGGCGGTATTTTGTTTTCACCGGAAGGGTGCCGCGCGTGGCGCGCGCGGATGAGTCAACACCGTAGAGCATCGCCAGTAAAAACGACGCCCACGTGGATTTTCCGCTTTCATTCGGCGCGGTGATGATGTTCAGCCCCTCGTGCAGAGTGAGCGTCTGGTTTTGCAGCGTCCCGAATGAGGCGTGCATGGAAAGGATGTTCAAAGCTCCGGCACCTCTCTTCCCTCAAGCGCGGCAAGTCCCAGCCGCGCGGCGTCGGCCAGACGCCGGCGGGCATCGTCGTCCGTCTGCGCGTCATACTGCGCCCGCAGCCGCCGCAAAAACAGGCCGCGCAGCGTATCCTCTCCGGCGGCTGCCCAGAGATCGATTTTGGGTGTGGTCTCATCACGCAGATGCAGCGAGAAAAAGCGCGGGGCAAGCGCGGCATAGAGCGCGGCGCAGTCCGGCTGCTCGGCCTCGCCGGTCAGGATGATGCGGTAGCTGTCGTTTTGCGTGTCGGACGGAAGCGCCGCCTCAATTGCGGCCAGCGGATCATCACCCGCCGGAACACGCAGGATCTCATACCGGCGGGAGGGCAGCGGCGTAAAGCGCAGCGTGCAGACGCCGCGGTCTACCTCGCCAAGCAGCACACCGCGCGCGCCGGTCTCGTCAAAGCCGCGTCCCATCAGACAGCCCGGCCAGCCATAGAACGTTTCGCCCTCGCGGCGCGGCGGGCAGGGCGCGTGGATATGGCCAAGTGCCAGATAATCCAGTCCGGACTGCGCGATCTGTGCGCGGGAGATGGCATTATAGTCGCTTTGTGCGTTCTGTGTGTCGCCGTGCAGAACCATCAGATTGCACAGCGCGTCCTGTTCGGCACAGAAGCCGTCCAGCAGACCCGATTCATGCGGCGCACAGAACGCTGCGCCGTAGACACGGCACGAAAGCTGTGGAAAGGGAAAGCACGAGATCGTGCGTTCGGTAAAAATGTGGACGTTTTCCGGCCACTGCGCCGTGCGATAGGCGCTTCCGGCGGCGGCGTAGTCGTGGTTGCCGGGGGCAATCACGATCTGTGCTGTGCAGGCGGAAAACGCGCGCTGCATGGCCTCGATCGTGTCGGGATAGGCGTTGTCGCTGTCGAACAGGTCGCCGGAAAGGAGCATCAGCTCACAGCCGTTTGCATTGGAAAGCTCGACCAGCCGGTCAAGCAGCTGCCGCTGCTCCTGTCGGCGCGCGGCGGCCTGATCGGGCGAAAGGCCGGAGAACGGCGAATCCAGATGGAAATCCGCCGCGTGAAGCAGCTTAATCAAATATCGTCACCCTTTCTGCGCCGGTGCAGCGTCCGGTTGCACCGTCAATGGTAAATACCGCGCCGCAGAGCTTACACGCGCCGTCGGCACAGGCATAGCGCGAGGTCAGCTCGCCGCGGAACATGGCGATGGACTGCTCGGGACGGATGCCCAGCACCGAATGGATGGGGCCTGTCATGCCAAGGTCGGTGATATAGCCGGTGCCCTTTGGCAGAACCTGTTCATCTGCCGTCTGCACATGTGTGTGCGTGCCCCAGAGTGCGCTGACGCGGCCGTCCAGATGGTACGCCAGCGCCAGCTTTTCAGACGTTGCCTCAGCATGAAAGTCGATCAGAATCGGCATACCGGCGTTTTGCTTTGTGATCTTGTCGGCCACGTGGAAGGGGTTGTCGGGGCCAAAATCCATCCCGCAGCGGCCAAGCAGATTGGCAACGCATACGGGGCCGATTTTTGTCTCATACACGCCCCAGCCGCGCCCGGGGAGACTGGGCAGCAGATTGGCCGGACGCAGAAGCTCCTGCCGGTCATCCAGCGCAGAGACGATCTCACGCCGGTTCCAGGTGTGGTTGCCCAGCGTGATGACGTCTGCGCCCGCGTCCAGAATGTCCTCGGCCTGGCGCGGCGTGATGCCCACGACCGAGGCATTTTCCCCGTTGACAACACAAAAATCGATCTGGTGGCTGCGCTTGACGGCGCGCAGCTTTTTTTGCAGATAGCGCAGGCCGTTTTCACCTGTAACGTCACCGACGGCCAGAACACGAAGCTCCATGGAACGCACACTCCCTTAAAGCAAGCGGCAAAGCTGTTAAAATAAAACGATGCGGCGCGCGCATCCGGCATACAGATGCGCAGCGCGCGGACAGCTTGCTTGAAATTAACATCAGTATACCATTTTCAAGCGCTGTTTTCCATGGTATACTGAAAAAAAGAGAAACGGCGTGCAACCATCGCGCATTTTTCTCGTCAGCAGAGGTGGGAGGGAAAGAGATGGAAGACGAAAAGATCATTGACCTCTACTGGGCGCGCCAGGAGCGCGCACTGATCGAAACCGAGCGAAAATACGGCGCATACTGCCGCACGATCGCCTATCACATCCTGCGCAGCCGCGAGGACAGCGAGGAATGCGTCAGCGATGCGTGGCTGCACGCGTGGAATGCCATCCCGCCGAAGCGTCCGGCTATTTTATCCGCGTTTCTGGGCAGGATCACGCGCAACCTTTCCATCGACCGCTGGAAGGCCGCGCGCACGGAAAAGCGCGGCGGCGGGAGTGTTCCGGCCGCGCTGGAGGAGCTTTCCGACTGTATTCCGTCGTGCAACGGACTGGAACGGATGCTGGATGAAAAAGAGCTTTCACGGGCAATCGACGCATTTTTACGGACACTGCCCGAGCGGGAGTGCAGCATATTTTTGCGGCGCTACTGGTACGCAGATTCGATTCGCCAGATTGCGCAGCGGTTTGGCATGAAGGAAAACAGCGTCAAATCAATTTTATTCCGCACGCGTGAGCGCCTGCGTAAATACCTCGAGGGGGAGGGGATCGCAATATGAAAAATGAAAAGCTGTTTCGCGCCATCGGCGGCGTGGGAGACGATCTGATCGTGCGCGCAGATGAGCCGGTGCGCAGGCATAACGTTTCCTGGCTCAAGTGGGCGGCGCTGGCCGCGTGCTGCGCACTGACGATCGGGGTGGCTGCGCTGGTGAAGACAGACGATACGCCCGCCGTACTGGCAGAAATGCCGGCGGCAGATGCGCCGGTGGCTGCGCAGACGGAGACGAAGGAAGCTGCCGTCCAGCGCGCCGCAGCTGAACAGACACAGACGCCGGAGCTTTCGGAGGACGCCGCTGCGCGGCATGCAGATACAAAGAGCGCACAGGAGCAGTATGGAACGGACTGGCTGGTTGTGAACGACGGTATTTACACGCGCGTTTATGACGACGAGGAAGTGATGAGGCGCATAAAAACAAAGACCGACGGCCTGCTGCGGGGGGCCTATCTGGGCGATGTGACGCTTTCGCCGTGGGCGAATGTCACGGGCAGTCCGGTCTATACGGCAATGTTTGCAGAGGGTGTTTTGGAAGCGGACGAGGACGGAAATCAGACGGACAGCGAGCGCAACTATGTGGTGGTAGCCGTGAACTCGGTACTTGACACGGCAAACGAGCCATTCCTGTTTCTCTATCGCTACGCGGGTGAGGCACCCGATCTGACGCAGCCGCTGGCGGCGTATATCGATGAAAATGACGCGGAATATTTCCGTATTTACACGGCAGACCGCTTGACCTATCTGACCGCTGCGCCGCGCGCCATGCTGGAAGAGCTGGACGGCTTTGATGGGCAGAGCGCGGAAGGCGGCTGGCAGGAGACGCTGAAAATCTACGCCGGTGTGTGCGGCGAGCGGGTCTGGGTGCTGGCTGTTGCACCTCCTGCACTTGGGACGCAGAAGCAGAATTTTGCTGCGACCGATGACGGCGGCGAGACGTGGCAAATTGCGGGAACGGAGAAGCTCAACTGCCGAAAGGTAAACGGCGTGGCATTTTGTTACCCCGAGGTCGGCTTTATCAGCTACGGCTGCTATGATGACGATGGGCCTGTAATTTACAAGACGATCGACGGCGGCATGAGCTGGGGACGCATTGAGATCGAGGTGCCGGAGGAGCTGGAGGGCTGTCGCCTTGAGGCGCAGACACCGGTATTCTACAGCGAAAACGGAACGTATCCCATCGATGTGTACCGGAAAGATACAGGTGAGCTTGTAAAGACGGCGTACCTGGTCAGTCGCGACGGCGGCGAACACTGGGAATGGGAATCATAAAGCGGCAGCGCCCATCGAAAGATGGGCGCTGCGTTTTGCGCACCGGCACAGCGGCAGCGATGCGGCAAAAGCCCCGCGCAGCCGCGCGGGGCTTTAGAAAACGCTTTTTCGGTACTCGCTGGGGCTGTGGTGGGTTTTCTGGCGGAAAATGCGGTTAAAATGGCACACATCCTGAAAGCCGACGCGCAGCGCGATACCCGAGATGGACTCATCCGTGGTACTCAACAGGTCAATGGCGCGTGAGATACGGTAATCGATCAGATACTGGTGCAGTGATTTTCCGGTGGCCTGCACCATCAGCTTATTGAGATAGTTCGGGTGATAGCTGAAATACTGTCCCACGGTTTCATTTGTGATGGGACTGGAAAAATTCTGGTGCAGATACTCAATGATCTCATCGACGTGTCTGGTGGATTTGCGCACGCTGTTTGACGGTGTGCGCAGCCGGCGAAACGTCAGACAGAGCAGATCGAGCATTGACGCACTGAGACGGAACGAGGTGTAGCTTTTCTGATTGTGATACTCCTCCAGCATGTTCAGCAAAATCGGCTCAACCTGGGTCATGTCGTGCAGAAAGATCGGCTCCTCCAGCTCGGGCAGCTCATCCAGCCGCACGTGCTCAAGAATCAGATCGGGCTGAAAAATATCCGGTGTTTCCGGCGGGATGGGATAGACGGTGTGACAGTGGCGGCGCGTCAGATCAAAGTTGCAGCCCAGCAGCACCAGCCGGTGCTCACTTTCATGCAGCTGTAAATATTCAATGCCCGACTGCCAGATCAGCAGGTCGCCGCGTGTGACCGTATACGTGCGGTCGCGGAAGCGGATCTGCCCCGTGCCGGAGTAGATATAAAACAGACGGTGGTCATACGCGTTAAAAAACGGCGCACCGCGCTTCTGCGACGTGGGTACCTCATAGCGCTGGACATAGCGCACAAAGGGCGCAATCTCGTTCATGGTGAGGTGCAGGACGTTCTGCATATGCTCCACCTGCCTTTCTGCTTCTGTCTACAGTATAACAGCTCCGGCGGCGGAATTCTACACTTTTGTTCAACTTGCACATTTATTTTCGACAAGTTCTAATTTGACATCGCAATTACACCGCGCTGAAAAGTGTGGTATCATGCAGACAGATGCAAGCGGTGCTTGCAGAGTTTGGAGGTTAAACTATGCTGGAAAGAGAAAAGCCGCGCATCGGCCGGATCGGCGTATTCGGTGTTGCGCATCCCGTCTACTGGCCGCAGTTCCCGGGTCTGTATGAAACGCTCATGCAATACCATGAGGATTTCAAAAAAATGCTTGCGGAAAATGACGTAGAAATCATCGATTACGGCATGATCGATACCAATACAAAGGCTTACGCTGCGCTGGAGAAAATGCAGGGCGACCAGCTGGACGTTGTGATGTGCAACATGCTCACCTATGCCACCTCGTCCGTCTTTGCACCCATCATCCGCGCACTCTCTGCGCCCATGGTGCTGATCGCGCTTCAGCCGATCGGAACGCTGGACTGCGCCAACGGCAGCACGCGCCGTCAGCTTGAAAACGACAATATCTGCTCTGTTCCCGAGTTTACCGGTGTAGCTATCCGCATGGGACGCAAGGTCAGCGACGTCATCATCGGCACGCTTTATGGCGATGACGAGGCAAAGGCCGCCGTGGCCGAATGGTGCGACATCGCCAAGGTGCTGCACGATCTGCGCGGCGCGCGCTTCGGTCTGATGGGTCACGTGCTTGAGGCTATGTATGATATGCACGCGGATCCCACCGCCGTTTCGGCTGCGTTTGGCGTACACGTCCCGCTGCTTGAGGTCGACGACGTCATGAACGTCTTTGAGACCGTCACCGAGGATGAGATCGAGGCCAAGAAGGCCGTGATTCTGGAGAATTTCGACACGCCCGATCCCGTCAGCGATCCGGTCACCATGAAGCTGACCGAAAGCGACCTGTACAAGGCGGCCAAGGCTGCGGTCACGCTGGATAAGTTCGTCAAGAAGCATGAGCTGACCGGTCTTGCCTATTACTATAACGGCCGTCCGGATTATCAGAATCTGGTTTCGTCGTTTATCGTGGGCAATTCGCTGCTCAATGCACAGGGCTTCCCCATGTGCGGCGAGTTCGACATCAAGACCTGCATCGCCATGTTCATCATGGACAGACTGAACATCGGCGGCAGCTTTGCCGAGTTCCATCCGTTCGACTTCCAGGAGGATTACATCATGGTCGGCCATGACGGCCCGCACCATATCGCCATCGCAGACGGCAAGCCGGTGCTGCGCAGTCTGAAGAAGTACCACGGCAAGCCCGGCTCGGGCGCTTCGGTCGAGTTCAAGCTGAAGGAAGGCCCCATCACGATGCTTGGCATCACGCAGACGGGGGAGAACAAGTTCAAGTTCATCATCGGCGAGGGCTATTCGGAAAAGGGCCCCATCCCGCCCACGGGCAACACCAACACGCGCGGCCGGTTTGAGCCGAATACCAAGAATTTCATCAAGCGCTGGGTCATGGCAGGGCCGACGCATCACTATGCACTGGGTCTGGGACACAAGGCCGACACCATCGCCAAGATTGCAGACATTCTCGGCATCGAGTATGAGATCGTCCGCTGATGATGGAACGTATCGTCTGGACGGGCACGCTTGTCGCGGGCATGGAGGATGTGTATGAAACGCTCCACCGCGAGATCTGGCCTGAGATGCTGGAAGACCTGAAACGACAGGGAATTTCCAATTATACGATCTTCCGCTTTGGACAGAAGATCATCGGATATTATGAATGTGAGGATCTGGACAGGCTGCACGCCGTCAAGGCAAACAGCGCCGTCGCCGCCCGCTGGGCAAAAAGCATGGAGGGCGTGATCAACATCGACAAGGCCGGCGGCCGCGCCGATGGACGGTATCAGCCGATCTTCCACATGGCATAATGCCAAAGCTGTGCTACCCCACGCAAGTGGAAAAAAATAAAAATGGAGGAACAACAAAAATGAAAAAGATCATTGCGCTCGTACTGTGCCTGCTGCTGGTATTCTCCCTGACGGCATGTGCACAGAAGGCCGAGGAAACCCCTGCGGCCGAAACGCCCGCCGCCGATGCACCCGCGGCTGAAACCCCCGCAGCAGAAGAACCCGCTGAAGAGCCTGCCGCAGAGGACAAGACTGTCACCGTTGGCCTTTGCAACATCAACGAAAAGGGCGTCTTCGGCAAGCTGGTCAAGTACGGCTTTGAAAACGCCTGTAAGGAACGCGGCTGGGAGCTGATCTATGCCGATAACAATGCTGACGGCCAGACTGCTGTCTCCAACGCCGAGACCATGGCGTTGCTTGGCCCTGACTTCGTCGTTGACTTGAACGTTGACGCATCCGTCGGCCAGACCATCATGGACATCTTCAACAACGCCGGTATCCCCGTTCTGGCAGTTGACATCGCACTGCCCGGCGCGCCGTTCTTCGGCATCGACTCGGCACAGCTTGGCTACTTCAACGGCGAGACCGCCGCACAGTACATCAAGGACAACTATGACGGCGTGGTTGACTACGTCGTTCTGATGACCCAGATCGCCTCCGGCGACGAGGTTCAGAAGCGTGTCCGTTCCTGCGTTGACGCACTGGATGACAACGGCATCAGCTACACCGAGGTCGTTGAGCTTGAGGGCGAAAACGACGCCGGTAAGTCCCAGCAGAGATTTGCCGACTTCCTGACCGGCCATCCGGATGCAGAGTCCATCGTGGTCTTCACCATCAATGAGAACTCCGCACAGGGCGTTTACGCCGCGGCCTGCACCGCTGACCGTGAGTGGGATATCCGCATCTTCTCTGTCAACTGCGGCAGCCAGTTCGTTGAGCCGATGTACGCCTCCGAGGGCAACCAGTCCTGGGTCTGCACCATCTCCAACTTCACCGAGCTCTATGGCGCACAGTGCTGCGACCTGATCGAGGAGTATCTGGAAAATGGTTCGATCGCGGACAACACCTGCTGCCAGTTCGGAGCCATCACCTGGGACAACATCAACGAGTACTATCCGCTGGACAACCTGCCCTGGAACAATATCGCGTAATTCATCCATCACCTGTCAGGAGGCCGTCGGCCTCCTGACAGGAAGCATTCCGCGCAGCGCGCCTGCATGGCAGGACGCGAAGAACAAACTGAGGTGAAAAAATGGCAGAAATGACAACCAACTCACGCCGGACGATCTCGGACGAGGTCGTGATGGAAGCGCGCGGGATCAGCAAACAGTTTCCGGGCGTAAAAGCGCTGGACAATGTCAGCATTACCCTGCATCGGGGCGAGGTGGTGGCGCTGCTGGGCGAGAACGGCGCCGGAAAATCCACGCTGATCAAGGTGCTCTCCGGTATTTATCAGCCCGATGCGGGCGAACTGTATCTGGAGGGGAAAAAGGTTCACTTTGAGCTGCCTGCCGAGGCAAAGCAGGCCGGTATCGGGGTGATCCATCAGGAACTGAACTACGTTCCGACGATCTCCATCGCGGAGAATATTTTCATGGGAGAGATCCCGAAAAAGCACGGCTTTGTGGACTACGCGACGATGTACGCGCAGGCCAAAGAGATTTTGGCGGAGGTGGGTCTTACACTGGATCCACGCATGAATCTTGGCGACTGCACCGTTGCACAGAAGCAGCTGGTCGAGATCGCAAAGGTCATCTCCAACAATGTAAAAGTGATGATTATGGATGAGCCAACCTCGGCACTGAACGACATCGAGGTGGAGCATCTTTATAAATTGATACATCAGGCGGCAGAAAAGGGCGTTTCCATCATCTATATCTCGCACAAGCTGGATGAGCTGTTCGAGGTAGCCGACCGCGTGGTCGTTGTCAGAGACGGCGCGGTCACGGGCGAGATCGCCATTGGCGACGCGACGCGTGATATGCTGATCGCGCGCATGGTCGGCCGCCGTCTGGACGACATGTATCCCAAGGTCGGCGCACAGGCCGGTGAGGCGGTACTTGAGGTTGAAAACCTGAGCAGCAGATGGCTCAAGGGCGTCAGCTTCACGGCAAAGCGCGGCGAGATTTTCGGCATTTACGGTCTGATGGGCTCCGGCCATCAGGCGATCGGCTCGGCCATCTTTGGACAGGATCTGCTGAGCGGTGGAACCATCCGCGTAAACGGGAAAAAGGTTCACGTCAAAAACCCGAAGGACGGCATTGCGCACGGCATTGCCTATGTTCCGGCCGAGCGCAAGACCGAGGGACTGGTTCTGAATCAGACCGTGGCCGTCAACGCAGCAAGCGCCTACTATGCAAAAGAGCGCAAGCTGCTGACGAACCGGAAAAAGGACGAGGATATTGCCGCGCGCTGGATTGAAAGCCTTGAAATCAAGACGCCCAGCTCGCAGACTGTGGTCGAAAGCCTTTCCGGCGGCAACCAGCAGAAGGTCGTTCTGGCAAAGTGGCTTGAGCTTGACCCTGACATTCTGATTCTGAATGAGCCGACGCGCGGCATCGATGTCGGCGCCAAGGCCGAGATCTACCGCATTCTGGACAGACTGTGCCAGGAGGGCAAGTGCGTGATTATTATCACGTCGGAAATGCCCGAGCTTCTGGCGATGTCCGACCGGATCATGGTCATGTTTGAGGGACGCGTGTCCGGAACACTCAGTCGAAACGAGGCGACACAGGAGAATGTGGTTCGCTATGCAATCGGAGGTAACTGATTATGAGTCAACAAAACAAGCCCGCAACGCTGGAAAAGAAGCAGAGAAAGCCGCTGCCGACGCTGTTTACCGTCGTGTGCGCGCTGGTCGTTGAGATCGTCTTCTTCTCGCTGACCTCAAAATACTTCCTGCTTTTCAAAAACTTCCTGAATATCGGCCTGTACGCTGCAATCGTCGGCTGTATTTCCTGCTCGGTCACGCTGATCAACATTTCCGGCAACATCGACCTTTCCGTCGGCTCGCAGATCGCGGTCGTCGGCATGGTGGCGGCGGTTGCCTCGCGCGCCAGCAACAACTGGATCATTACCGTCATTGCGGCACTGGCTGCCGGTGTGCTCTGCGGCGCGATCAACGGCTTCTTTATTACGGTTCTCAAGCTCAACGCGTTTATCACCACCATTGCCACGATGCAGTCGCTGAGCGGTCTTGCGTATCTGATTTCCGCAGGCCAGTCGCTGCCGATTTCGGATGCGTCGTATATCTTTATTGGCCGCGGCTACGTTCTGGGTCTGCCGATGTCGCTGATCATCATGATCGTAACGTTTGTCATCTTCCATCTGATTTCCAAGTACACGGTCTTTGGCCGTTCGGTCTACATGATCGGCGGCAACGCCAACGCCAGCTTCCTTGCCGGTATCAAGGTCAACAAGCTCCGCTTTGAGCTGTACCTGCTCAATGGCTTTATGTGCGGCGTGTCCGGCATTCTGCTTTCGGCGCAGACCGGCGCCGGTATGCCGAACGCGGCGGCCACGTACAACATGACGGCGCTTTCGGCCGTTATCCTGGGCGGCGCGGCGCTGACCGGCGGCAAGGGCACGATCTTTGGCACGTTCCTGGGCTCAATGGTGCTGGCCATTTTGAACAACGGCATGACGCTGCTGAACATCGGCTCGTACTGGCAGTCGATCATCATCGGTCTGGTTCTGCTGTTCGCCGTTTCGGTCGATGCCATCAAGGGCGGCTCGCTGAAGAGAAAGCTGTAACAAAAAACTGACAAGTTTCGCACAATATGCTATAATACTGCCGAGCGGGTGCCATGCCCACTCGGCAGTATTTTTATGAATGGATGCCGCAGCGCGGCCTTGCGCCGCACGGCGTAGGACAGGAGGATATCATGCAGTACGATTTTACGTCTATCATGGACAGACACGGAAAAGATGCCATTGCCGTGGATATGCTGGGAAAGGGCTGGGCGCCTGATGCGCCGAAGGACGGCTTTGACGCCATTCCCATGTGGGTCGCGGACATGAATTTCCCAACCTGCCCCACCATCCCGCAGGCGATTATCCAGCGCACGCAGCACACGGCCTATGGCTATTTTGAGCCGCGCGCAGAGTATTATGACAGCATCATCCGCTGGCATGAAAAGCGAAACGGCGTGACGGGACTGGACAAGTCGTGCATCGGATATGAAAACGGCGTGCTTGGCGGCGTTGCGTCGGCGCTGGCGGCGTGCGCGCTCCCGGGCGATGCAATTCTGCTCCATTCGCCCACCTATATCGGCTTTACCGGTACGCTGATGAATGCGGGCTATCGGATTGTCCACTCGCCGCTGCGGCTGGATGAAAACGGCGTCTGGCGGATGGATTTTGCAGATATGGATCGCAAGCTGAAGGAGCACCATATCCATGCGGCCATTTTCTGCTCGCCCTTTAATCCCTGCGGCCGCGTGTGGGAGCGGTGGGAGCTGGAACAGGCGATGGAGGTCTATCGCCAGAATGACTGCACGGTCATTTCCGATGAGATCTGGTCGGACATCATTCTGGACGGCCACAGACACATCCCCACCCAGTCTGTCAGCGAGGATGCAAAGCAGCGCACCGTGGCGATCTACGCGCCCAGCAAGACGTTCAATCTGGCGGGTCTGATCGGAAGCTATCATATTATCTATAACAAAACGCTGCGCGAGCGTGTACGCGCCGCCGGCGAAAAGAGCCACTATAACTCCATGAACGTTCTGTCGATGTACGCGCTGATCGGGGCATATCAGCCCGAGGGATATGAATGGGTCGATCAGCTGTGCCACACGCTGACGCAGAATGTGGACTATGCCTGCGGCTTTATTGCAGAGCATTTCAGCGGCGTGCAGGTGGCAAAGCCCGAGGGCACGTACATGCTGTTTCTGGACTGCGCGGAATACTGCAGGACAAAGGGCATCAGCATCGACCAGCTGCAAAAGGCGGGCTGGGACGTGGGCGTCGCGTGGCAGGATGGCCGCCCCTTTGGCGGGGATTACACCATCCGCATGAATCTGGCGCTGCCGCTTTCACGCGTGCAGGAGGCATTCCGGCGACTGAAGGAATATGTATTTGAATGTTAAGGAAAAAACGCTGCACGGCCATCGGCTGTGCAGCGTTTTACAGCTTGCGGGTACAGGGTTTGTGCAGCTTGAAAGGGCGCTCAGGGGATGATGCGGGACGGCTTTTGATAGCGCTCCTGCTCGGAGAAGACGCAGCCGCAGTATTTCTGCATGTAAAAGCCCAGCTCGCGCGCACGCGCCTGGCCGTCGCGGAACATGGGGCGGAAATCCTGATAATAAAACTGGACGCCGTATTCCTCGGCTGCGCGATAGGCAACGTCGCGCATCAGCTCATGCTGCTGGTAGGGACTGATGAACAGCGACGAGGTGAACGCGTCAAAGCCGCCGGCCTTTGCCGCGCGTGCCGTTTCAAACAGGCGCATCTCATAGCATTTGACGCAGCGCCCTGCAATATCCTCGGCCACCGCGCGCACAAAGGGACGCAGACCGTAGTCATCACGCACCAGAAGCGGGAGATCAATGCTGCCTGCGTATTCCTGCAAGCAGTTCCGGCGCGCGCGATATTCGGTAAAAGGGTGAATGTTCGGGTTATACCAGTAGCCGCTCAGATCTATGCCGTCGGCGCGCAGCGCGTCGATGGGCATGTTTGCGCAGGGGGCGCAGCAGATGTGCATCAGAAGCTTCATAATTTGACTCCTTTTTGAGAATTGCCGCCGGAAGGCGGCGTTTTTGCGCGAAGTATGTGGGGCTGTGTGTTCATTACTGCTTAGCACCAAAGGCGCCCCCATTTATGGGGGAGCTGTCACCGCGCAAGCGGTGACTGAGGGGGTGCTCTCGCAAAGCCCCTTCCGTCACGCCTACGGCGTGCCACCTCCCCCGTAAACGGTGGA
>CAZPYW010000023.1:0-2017 GCA_964590095.1 uncultured Oscillospiraceae bacterium
AGCGCATATCGTTGCCGGGCGAGTTGCCGGTGATGAGGTTGAAGCGCAGCGCGTCGGCGCCATAGGTTTCGGCCATTTCCAGCGGGTCAATGCCGTTGCCCAGCGATTTGGACATCTTGCGTCCCTTGTCGTCGCGGACAAGGCCGTGGATAAAGACGGTCTTGAACGGCTCTTTCTTCATCTGCTCCATACCGGAGAAGATCATACGCGCGACCCTGAAGAAGATGATGTCATAGCCCGTGACCATGTCGCTGGTCGGGTACCAGTATTTCAGATCCTCTGCCTCGGTGTTCGGCCAGCCCAGCGTGGAGAACGGCCACAGCGCAGACGAGAACCACGTATCCAGCACGTCCTCCTCGCGCGTCAGATTTGTGCAGCCGCACTTTTCGCACTTGGTCGGATCCTCACGCGCAACGTTGATGTGGCCGCATTCGGCGCAGTACCACGCCGGAATCTGATGACCCCACCACAGCTGACGCGAGATGCACCAGTCATGGACGTTTTCCATCCAGTTGTTATAGATCTTGGTGAAGCGGTCGGGAACAAAGCGGATGCTGCCGTCTTTGACCACGCGCAGCGCTTCCTTGGCCAGCGGCTCCATCTTGACAAACCACTGTGCCGAGATCAGCGGCTCAACGTCGTTGTGACAGCGATAGCACGTGCCGACGTTGTGCGAATACGGCTCGACCTTGACCAGATAGCCCTGCGTCTCAAGGTCATCGACGATTGCCTTGCGGCATTCATACCGGTCCATGCCCTGATACCGGCCGCCGTTTTCGTTGATCGTGCCGTCGTCGTTCAAAATGCGGATAACGGGCAGATTGTGGCGCAGGCCAACCTCAAAGTCGTTGGGGTCGTGTGCCGGCGTCATCTTGACCGCGCCGGTGCCAAAGCCGATCTCACAGTACTCGTCACCCACGATGGGAATCTCACGGTCGACCAGCGGCAGACGGCAGGTCTTGCCGATCAGGTGCTTGAACTTTTCATCCTCGGGGTTGACGGCCACGCCGGTATCACCCAGCATCGTTTCCGGACGGGTAGTTGCAATGACGATGTCACCCGTGCCGTCGGTCAGCGGATAGCGCACATACCACAGGTGGCCGGGCTTGTCCACATACTCGACCTCGGCGTCGGAAAGCGCCGTGATGCAGTGCGGGCACCAGTTGATGATGCGGCTGCCCTTGTAGATCAGTCCCTTTTCATACAGCTCACAGAACGTTTCCCGCACGGCCTTTGAGCAGCCGTCGTCCAGCGTAAAGCGGCTGCGCGACCAGTCACAGCTGACACCCAGCTTCTTCTGCTGCTCCACGATGCGGCTGCCGTACTTTTCCTTCCACGCCCAGACGCGCTCAAGGAACTTTTCGCGGCCAAGGTCATAGCGGGTCAGCCCCTCATTCTTGCGGAGCTCTTCCTCAACCTTGATCTGCGTGGCGATGCCGGCGTGGTCGGTACCTGGGAGCCACAGCGCGCTGTAGCCCTGCATCCGCTTATAGCGGGTCAGAATATCCTGAAGCGTCGAGTCCAGCGCGTGTCCCATGTGCAGCTGTCCGGTGACATTGGGGGGCGGCATGACGATGGAATACGGCTTCTTCTCGGGGTCAGCCTCGGCGCGGAAGCAGTCGTTGTCCATCCACATCTGATAGATCTGCCCCTCGACCTGTTTGGGGTCATACTGTTTGGGTAATTCTTTTCTCATAAAAATCTCCTGTCAAATCTGTTTGATCGTATTGCTTTATTCTCTCTCGGCCTCTGGTGCCGCATCCTCCCGCTTCCATGGGACGATCTCGGTCGAGCAGCCGGATTGTGCGGCGATCCGGCTTAAAAAATCCGCCGCATCGCCCTGCTGCAGATCGCACTTTTGCAGCGCAACGCCCGCCTGTCCATAGCTGATAAACCAGAGGTGCTCGGTCTCAATGACGGAGTGCAGCTCGCCGTATGCGACCTCTGAGCTGCTGCTCTGGGTCGAAAGCGTCATTTTTTCCTCGTCAAAGCTGACGCAAAGGCCGTTTGCAAAGTT
>CAZPYW010000023.1:2117-14021 GCA_964590095.1 uncultured Oscillospiraceae bacterium
TCGAAAGCGTCATTTTTTCCTCGTCAAAGCTGACGCAAAGGCCGTTTGCAAAGTTCCCCTGCCGCAGCGCGATGAGCAGCTTCTGCGCCTGCTGTACCGAACGCGGTCTTGCGTGGGGCGCTGCGTCAGCCGGCGCGCCGCTTCGCATCAGCATCAGCCCGACGCCGATGACCAGAAAGCCCAGAATTTGCAGCAGCTTTGACCGCTCGGCCATCGTTGTGACGTACAGAACCATGGCCGCGCCGATGACAATGCACACGATGCCAAGCGCCTTATTTCGTTTGGCTGCCTGTGGGGCGGGCGCTTTGCGCGCCTGCTGCGCGGTGGGCTTTGCGCCGCGCTTTCGCATCGACAGCGCCGAGCGCGCATCCAGCGCCAGCGCGATTTCGCTCTCCAGCGCAGGCTCGTCATACGTGCCGATCCGGAATCGATAGTCCATATTCTCTCCTCCTGTTTCCCGTCCAAACAAAAACGCCCTGAGCAGATGCTCAGGGCGATCGAAAGACCGTGGTACCACCTGAAGTTCCCGCGCAGGCGCGGACACTCGACCTCGGTAACGGCGAGGTTCCGGCGCAGCTTAGTTGGGAGATGCTCCCGTTCAGTGCGCGGCTCAAAGGCGACGCGTCAGACGCTTGGGCGAAAGCTTACACCAGCCGCTTCCTCTCTAAAGCCGTTGCGAATGATCCTTCCTTATCACAGCCATTGTCGGTATTGATGCTATGGTATCCGAAAAACGCAAAAAAGTCAAGCGCTCAGATGTCCTCGATGATGGGTGACGGCTTGGCCGCCTGCGGGTTGACCAGCGCACGGAACTTCGAGCGGGACTCGCGAACCTCACTCAGCGACTGTGCAATGGCATCCTCGGTACGCTTCATCGCGTCATCCACATAGTCGTTTGTGACCTGGCGAAGCTCTTTGATCTTCTGCTGCGCAGCCTTGATCATCTCGTTTGCCTGCTGTTCGGCCTGCTGATAGACCTCCTCGCGGCTGATCATCTGCTTGGCGCGCTGTTCGGCCTGCTTCAGAATGTTCTCAGCCTCACGCTTGGCGTTGGTGATGACCTCATTGCGGGATTCGACGATCGTCTTGGCCTGTTTCAGTTCGCCGGGGAGCTGATTGCTGATCTCATCCAGCAGATCCAGAACCTTGTCACGCTCGACGACGCACTTCTCTGCGCCCAGCGGAAGGCTCCACGCATCCTGAACCATTTCATACAGAGTCGTGATGATCTCTTCAATTCCGTTTGCCATGTTGTATCCTCCTTAATGTTGCTCAGCCATACGAGCCTGAAAATCGGGAATGATCGCACTGGGCAGAAAATCGTCCAGCGGTACATTATATCGCGCCATCTCCTTGACCGCGCTGGAGCTGAGGTACATAAACTGATGCTCAGCCGTCAGGAACATGGTATCAAGCCCGGGGTTGAGCTTGTGGTTGATGAGCGCCATCTGAAACTCGCGCTCAAAGTCGGAAACTGCACGCAATCCCTTGATAATGATGCTGCTTTCCTTTTCTCTGGCGAAGTCCGCCAGAAGTGAGTCGGAATACGCGACCTCAACGTTTGGCAGATCGCTGGTGACGCGCCGGATCATGTCCACCCGCTCGGCCGGTGAGAACATGGGGCTTTTGTCGCCGTTGACCATGACGCACACAACAAGCCGGTCAAAGCTTTTGGCCGCGCGTTGGATGATGTTGAGGTGTCCGTTGGTGACAGGATCAAAGCTGCCGGGGTAAATCGCTGTTTTCATACATGTCCATCCGGCGACCGTCTGCGGTAAAGCGTGATGGCCGCCCGTCCATAATGGTATTCCCGCGCACGGCAAAGCCCGCCGATGACCTCGGGGAGCTGCTTGCCGATGGGTCGTTCACAGATTATTATACCACTATCGGACAAAATGTCAATTTCTGATGTCAAAAGCAGGGCATTTTCCAGAAAATTTTCCGCATACGGCGGGTCTAAAAAGACCAGATCGAACGTTTCGCGGCAATTTTTCAAAAATCCGCGGTAGTCCGCGCTCACCACGCGTGCCCGCTCTGCCAGTCTGGTCTTCTCCAGATTCTCACGCACGACGGCGCACGCGTCCCTGCGCATGTCCACAAACACGGCGCTTTTCGCCCCGCGGCTGAGCGCCTCAATGCCCAGCTGGCCGGAGCCGGCAAACAGATCGAGCACACGTCTGCCCTCGATCTCAAACTGGATGGCTGAAAAAAGCCCCTCTTTTACCTGATCCATCGTCGGGCGCGTGTCCATGCCCTTTGGCGCGCGCAGCTGCACGCCGCGCGCCGTTCCGGTGATCACTCGCATGGCGGTTCCTCCTGTTCCTGATCGGCGTGGAAATACTGCCAGACGGCCTCGGCCGCTTTGTCCGGCAATACTTCACGCAGCTGTGACGGCTCGGCATTGCGGATGCCCGAAACCGATTTGAAGCGTCTGAGCAGCGCCTCGCGCCGCTTCGGCCCTACGCCGTCGATCTTCTCCAGCGCAGACTCCTGCATCCGTTTGCTGCGCAGCAGACGGTGATAGGTGATGGCAAAGCGGTGTACCTCCTCCTGAATCGTGCCGATAAAGGCAAACACCGCCGGATTTGCAGAAATACTGATCTCGCGGCCGTCCGGCGTGACAAGCGCGCGCGTGCGGTGGCGGTTGTCCTTGACCATGCCAAAGGTTGGGACAGAGAGTCCCATCGCCGCAAGCTCATCCACCACAACGCCCGCATGCTCCACGCCGCCATCGATCAAAAGCGCATCCGGAAGCTCGGCAAAGCCCGCGTCACCGTTTTGATAGTGCGCAAAGCGCCGGTGCAGCACCTGACGCATGGAGGCATAGTCGTCCTGATCGCGCAGCCCCTCGATCTTAAAGCGTTTATAGTCCTTCTTGCTCGCCCTGCCGCCGACAAACACCACCATCGACGCAACGATGTCCGTTCCGGCGGTGTTGGAGATATCATAGCTCTCCAGCCGCTGCGGCGGCGCATCCAGTCCCAGCATATCCTGCAGCAGCCGGAGCACGCCTGCCGCGCGCTCGGCGCGGGTCGTCACGCGTTCGGCCTCCTCCTGCGCGTTGCGGCGCGCCAGCTCGACCAGACGCACGCCGTCGCCGCGCTGCGGCACGCGGATGCGTACCTTTTTGCCCAGCTCCTGCTGCAGCAGCTGGGCAAACAGCTCGGCATCGTCCATTGCGCACGGCAGCAGCACCTCGCGCGGCGCGGCGCCGCGCGTGAGATAATACTGCTTGACCAGAGACGAAACCGCGTCCTCGGCGCTGTCGGCCGGCGCAAGGATCTCATAGTCCTTGTCCAGCAGATTGCCGTCCACATAATGCAGAACCGCAAAGCACGCCTTGGCCTCGCTTTGATAATACCCGACCACGTCGGTATTGGCCATCGTCCCCGCCGTGACCAGCTGACGGTGTCCCAGCGACTCGACCGCCCGCAGACGGTCGCGCAGAACGGCGGCCTGCTCAAAATCCAGCTCATCTGCGGCCTGCTCCATCCGCGTGCGCAGCACGTCCACCACCGCCTGATACTTGCCCTGCAGCATCATAACGGCCTGTTCCATCCGCTGGTGATACTCCTGCGGGCTGCGCGAGAGCTGACACCAGCCGTCACAGTTGTTCATGTGATAGTTCAGGCACGGTCTGTCCTTGCCCAGGTCGCGCGGGAACTTTTTTCCGCAGCCCGGGAGCTTGAGCGTCAGACGCAGCGTGTCGATCACGTTCTGCGTCACATATCGGCCGCCGTAGGGGCCAAAATAGGACGCGCCGTCGTTTGCCACACGGCCAACCAGCGTCATGGTGGGGTATTCCTCGCGCAGATCGACACGCAGATAGGGATAACCCTTGTCATCCTTGAGCAGGATATTGTACTTTGGCATGTGCCGCTTGATCAGCGAGCATTCCAGCACCAGCGCCTCAAACTCACTGGCTGCGACGATCACGTCAAAGTGGTCGATCTGGCTGACCATCCGGCGCGTCTTCGGCGTGTGAGAGGCCGAATCCTGAAAATACTGGCTGACGCGGTTTTTCAGCTTCTTCGCCTTGCCGACGTAGATGACGGTATTCGTCTTGTCCTGCATCAGATAGACGCCCGGCGCAAACGGGAGCGTCAATGCCTTTTCCTTGAGTTCCTCAAATGTCATATGCATTCACTGAAAAACCGCCTCAAAAACACAGGGTTTTTGAGGCGGTTCCGGTCTAACCTTAGAAAATTTCCTTTACGAGCATATCCGTCAGAACCTTGACGGCCTCTTCCTCATCGGGTCCCTCGGCCAGAATGCTGACGCGCGTGCCCTTGGTAATGCCCATGGACAGGACGCCAAGCAGGCTCTTTGCGTTGATCTTGCGGTCCTCGACCTCGATCCAGATGCTGGACTTGAACTCATTCGCCTTCTGAATGAAGTAGGTTGCCTGACGGTTGTACAGGCCGGACTCACATTTGACGATGGATTGCTGCATATACATAGACGCCACTCCTTAACATATCGTGCTTGTGTCAGAGATCGCTTCGGTGCGCCGGAAACGTTTCCGTGCAGCACCTCACTACTTCCATTTATTTTAGCAAAGATCGCGGAAATGTCAACAAAAAATATATCCGCGCGGTACATTTCAAACTTTCCGCTGTGTGCATCACTTGAGCTCCGCGATGGTCACGCCGTTTTCGCCCTCACCATATACGCCGCAGCGGAACGATTTGACGTATTTTGACCGCCGCAGCTCATCCTGCACCATGCTGCGCAGCACGCCGGTTCCCTTGCCGTGGATGATGCGCACCGTTTGCAGATTGGCCAGAAATGCGCCGTCCAAAAAGTTATCCAGCACTGGAAGCGCCTCATCCGTTGCCATGCCGCGAATGTCCAGCTCGGACGAGGCAGCAGCCTTCAGCTCGCGCACCTTGCCCTCGATCACCTTTTTGGCGTTCCCCTTTGGCTGGTTTTCCAGCAGCAGAAGCTCATTTTCCTTTGCCGTCAGCTTCATGATGCCGGCCTGCAGCTGGTACGTGCCGTCGCGCCCGACCGAAAGCACCGTTGCCTTTGACCCAAATTTCAATAGCTCAACCGTATCGCCCACGCGAATCTCACGCGTCGGCTTCGGCCGCTCGCGCCTGGGCTGCTCACCGGTCAGACGCTGCTCTGCCTCATTCAGACTGCGGCGCAGCTCGGCCTGTCGCTCGTTCGAATTCTGCACATCGGCAGAATCGCGCATCTGCTTGCGCAGCTGCTTGAGCTCATCATAGACCTGATTGGCTGTGCGGCGCGCGTCATCAATGATGTACTGCGCCTCTTTGCGCGCCTGCTGCGCGGCCTTTTCCTTCTGCTCACGGATCTCGTTGTAATAGGCCTCAGACTGCTTTTTCTGCTTCTCCGTCTCAAGCCGCAGGCGCTCGGCCTCGGTGCGTGCCTGCTCCATCTGCTGGCGCTGCGCCTCAAGCTGGCTGAGCACATCCTCAAAGTTTGTGTCATTGGCGCTCATCATGCTCTTCGCATTTTCGATGATATCCTCGGGCAGGCCAAGGCGGCGCGAAATGGCAAAGGCGTTAGACTTGCCGGGCACGCCGATCAGCAGCCGGTAGGTCGGGCGAAGCGTCTGCACGTCAAACTCACACGAGGCGTTCATCACGCCCTCTGTCCGCATGGCGTACAGCTTCAGCTCGGCATAGTGCGTGGTCGCTGCAACCCGCGCCCCGCATTTGCGGCAGAACTCGATCAGCGCCACCGCCAGCGCCGCGCCCTCAGCGGGGTCGGTCCCCGCGCCCAGCTCATCCACCAGCACAAGCGACTGGCTGTCACAGACCGCGACGATATCCACAATATTCTTCATATGCGCGGAGAAGGTGGAAAGAGACTGCTCGATCGACTGTTCATCGCCGATATCGGCCAGAACCAGCGGGAAAATGGAGATATGACTCCCGTCGTCGGCTGGAATGTGCAGGCCGCACTCGGCCATCAGCGTCAGAAGGCCGATCGTTTTCAGCGTGACCGTCTTGCCGCCGGTGTTGGGGCCGGTGATGACCAGTGTGTCAAAATCATCGCCCAGCCGCACGGAGATGGGAACAGCCTTCTGCCTGTCGATCAGCGGATGGCGCGCGCGCTTGAGTAAAAGCGTCCCGTCCGTCCGGATTTCGGGCGGCGCCGCGTTCATGGCAAACGCCAGCTTTGCGCGGGCAAAGATGCAGTCCAGCTCAACCAGCACGCGGTAGTTCGTTTCGATGTGTTCCCGATAGCCTGCACATTCGGCAGAAAGCTCGGCCAGAATGCGTTCGATCTCCTTGCGCTCGGCCAAAAACAGCTCGCGCAGCTCATTATTGGCGTTGACCGACTGCATCGGCTCGATGAAATACGTGCTGCCCGACGAGGAAACGTCGTGTACCAGACCCGGCAGATCGTTTTTGCACTCGCTTTTCACCGGCACAACGAACCGGTCTGAGCGGATGGTGATGATCGGCTCACGCAGAATCTTGGCATACGCCGGCGAGGCGATGATCTTTTGCAGCGATTCGCGGATCTTTGCGCTCTGCTGCCGGATCCTGCGCCGGATGGCGGCAAGCTCACTGCTGGCCGCGTCGGCCATCTCATCCTTGCTGATGATGCAGGTATAGATGCGCTCCTCAAGGTATTTGTTGGCCGTCAGCTGGACGAACCAGCCGTCCAGCACGGTTGCAACGCTGTCGCCGTCGGCATAGCTTTTGACCATCCGCGCACTTTTCAGCGCGCCCGCGATGCCAAGCAGCTCTTCCATACTGAGACAGCCGCCGCGATCGGCGCGCGCCAGACTCGCGCCCATGTCGCGCAGGCCGCCCAGACTTGGCGAGCCCTTGAGCGTAATGAGCTTGCAGGCCGCCGACGTCTGCTCCTGCAGCTCGCGCGCCGTTTCCGCGTCCTCGGCCGGAAGCAGCGCAAGACATGCGTTTTTCGCCGCCTCGCTCCCCGCGTGCTCGGCCAGCAGCGCGAGCACCTTGTCAAGCTCCAGCTTCTTTAATGATTTTTCGTACAGTTCATTCATATGTTTGCCCTACAGAATCAATGTTTTATAAAAATCCAATGTAGAAAAGCCGCGTTCCAGCTGTGCCGTCAGATACGTTTCGCTCAGATCGCAGAGTTCCTTTCTGCTCTCACCCGCCAGCCGGAACGAAAACAGGCGCTTTGCCTCGCACGTTGTGATATGCCGCATGGCGGCAAGCGTCCCCGCGCCAACCGGAAGCCGCAGTCCCGCACCCGCGCCGCAGCGCGCGCACAGCAGCACGCCGCCCTTGACGTCAAATCGGTCGGGCTGCGGATTGCCGCAGACCGCGCAGCCCGAAAGCTCGGGCGCGTAGCCGCTGAGTGCAGCCAGACGGAGCTCAAACGCAGCCTTGAGCAGATCAGCCGGACAAAGCGCATGACAAAGCGCATACAGCGCGTTCAGCGTCAGCGAGAGCACCTCGGGATTGGGGACGTTTTCCTGTGACAGAACCTCGGCGGCCTGCGCAAAATAGGACGCCAGCGCCAGCTGCTCGATATCGCCGCGCAGCTGGGAAAACATTTGCAGGGGCGTGGCCTCATTGATCGTGTGAAAGCCCCTGCTCTCAAAGATGATAAATTCAGCGTACGTCAGCAGCTGGCATGCGCCCTTGAGCCGGCTGGAGCTGCGCCGGACGCCGCGCGCCTTCGCGCTCATCAGGCCGTATTCCCTTGTCAGAAGCGTCAGAATCTGGTCGTTGTCCTGATAGTTGACCTGCCGCAGAACCAGTCCCTCGGTTTTTAAGTACATAGCCGCTCCTTATGTAAGTATGTAACGCGCTCAACGCAGAGGCGGGCGCGTACCCCCCTGCACAGATTTATACAGCAGATACGCCTCGGGCGCGCCCGTGTCCAGAAACAGCTGCCAGTAAATCTCCCGCTCCATTTGCATCCTCCTCCGCGCAGCGTGCTGCTGTCGTGCTGCTGTTAGGATGGACAAAACGGGATATGGCTATGCTGGAAAATCATGCGCACCGTTTCTTTTGACATTATACCACAAAGCACGCAAGCCCGCAAGGCGCAGTTCCCCGCCGCGCTTATTGTCGAAAATGCGCATTTCCGGCCGAAACTGCGCGGCTGAAAGAACTTTACATGCAAAAAATGTACCGCTATACTAAAGACAAGCTGAAACACGCCGCCGCAGTATTCGACCGTATCCCCTGTTCTCTGCTCTGACACTCGCAGAGAAATATACGGTTTCAACGTGCTGTGGCGGGGCTGCCCGCACCAGGGGCTGGGCCAGCTTCGTTTCCGCTGTCGGCGTCCATGACACGGAGGCCGGCACAAACAGCGCCATCTGCCATGTGCAGATGGCGCTCATATCGCGTTATGGGCATTTTTTCGAATGGTATACAAAAAGATACAGCTTGACAAGCATCACCAGCCGTTTTATTCTTACCGTATACACAGTGTATTGTATGCAGTATCACGATCGCGCATGACCATCTGACAACGGAGTCATGCCGCCGGATAAGGAGGCGCTTTATGAAGCTGCTGGACAATCTCACGCAACAGGATCTGACCGACTACCGTCCCGTTCCGTTCTGGAGCTGGAATGACCGGCTTGCGCCGGAGGAGCTGCGCCGTCAGGTGCGCCGGATGCATGAGGCCGGTATGGGCGGCTTCTTCATGCACGCGCGCGGCGGTCTGGAAACGGAATACATGGGCGAGGAATGGTTCCGCGCGGTCGAGGCCTCAATGGATGAGGCGAAAAAGCTCGGCATGAACGCGTGGTGTTATGATGAAAACGGCTGGCCCAGCGGCTTTGCCGGCGGCGAGCTGCTGAAGGATCCGGACAATCTGGTGCATTTCCTGCGCTTTGCAGAAAAGCCGAACTTTGACCCCTCCGCACTCGGCGTTTATGCGCTGGAGGGCGGCCATCTGCGGCGGCTGCTCGGCGCGGAGGATGGCGTTTCGGCGTATCTCTGCGTCTATGACCACCGGAATCCGTCGGCTGTGGATATTCTGAATCCGCGCATCACCGACGCATTTCTTGAGCTGACACACGAAAAATACTATGACCGCCTCGGCGCGGAGTTTGGCCGCGGCATTTCCGGCTTCTTCACCGATGAGCCGCAGTATTTCCGCTATGAGACGGCCTACACGCCGATGCTGCTGACCGAATTCCCGAAAGCCTACGGCGGTGAGGATGTGCTTGCGCTGCTCGGCGCGCTGTTTGTGGACTGTGAGGAGGCGTTCGGCTTCCGCTTCCGCTATTGGCGGCTGATGAACCGGCTCTACACCGAAAACTTTATGGGCAGAGTCCAGCGCTGGTGCCACGCGCACAACTGCCGCGTGACCGGCCACACCATTGAGGAAAAGGAATTCTTCATGCAGATGTGGTGCTGCGCCGGCGTGATGCCGTTCTATGAATACGAGGACATCCCGGGCATTGACTGGCTTGCGCGCTTTATGGGCACCGAGCTTTCCCCTCGCCAGGTCTCATCCGTCGCGCAGCAGCTTGGAAAAAAGCAGGTGCTCACCGAGACGTTTGCCTGCACCGGCTGGGACGTCACGCCGAAGGAGCTCAAGCGCATTGCCGAGCTGCAATACGTCAACGGCGTCAACCTCATGTGCCAGCATCTGTACCCCTATTCCATCCGCGGACAGCGCAAGCGCGACTATCCCGCGTTCTACTCCGAACACAACCCGTGGACGGATGAGCTGAAAACGTTTGACGACTACTTCACCGAGCTGGGCTATCTGCTGGCCAACAGCCGCGAGGAGGCAGACCTGCTCGTCATTCACCCCATCCACTCGGCCTATCTGACCTTTGACCGCCGTGATGACGTGGCATCCGTCCGCGCCGTGGCCGAGCCGTTCAACACCCTTATCGAGCGTCTTGGTGCGCTGGGCATCGGGCATCATTACGGCGACGAATGTCTGATGGAGAAGTATGGCCGCGTAGAAAACGGAAGGCTGTTTATTGGGCAGTGCGCCTATTCCTGCGTGCTCGTGCCGGAATGTGACACGCTTGACCACACGACCGTTTCCCTGCTGCAAGCGTTCCTGGCACAGGGCGGCAAGCTGGTCTTTGCCGGAGCGCGCCCGACACGCATCGACGGCGAGCTTGCCGATCTGTCCTCTCTGACGCAGAGCATGACGTGGGACGCGATGGTACAGACTCTTGCGCGTCTGCCGGAAGAAAACCGCGACGTGCGCTGCACGCTCCGCCTGACGGACGAGGGCGGCTTCCTGTATGCCGTCAACCTGTCTGAACGCGACAGCGCCAGTGTTGCCGTAAAGCTTCCGTTTGGCGGCGCAGAGAAATTCGATCTTCTGACACATACGACAACGCCCGCTTCGTTTGAGAAAACGGAAAACGGCATTCTGGCGCACCTGAACCTTTCAGCGGGCGAATCCGTCCTGCTGGTGCAAAACGACGCAGCAGCGCCGCAGAACACTGTCCGTGCCGAGGCGAAGGCCCTGTCCCTTGACGGGCTGTGGGCGCTTTCCGTACCGGTTGAAAACAGTCTGACACTGGACACGGCGGCACTGAGCTACGACGGCGAACAGTACACCGCGCCGCTGCCCATCCCCGCCATCTCCGAGCGGCTGCTGCGCGAGCAGACCAACCGGAAGATCTGGCTGCGCTATACCTTCACCGCCGACTATCTGCCGGACGATCTGGCGCTTGAGGTCGAAACGCTGAAAAACGCAAAGCTCTTTGTCAACGGAACGGCGGTTTCGCTTGCAGAGCAGGGTGTGCTCGACCGCTCATTTGTGCGCGGAACGATCGCATCGCTTGCACGAAAGGGCGAAAACGAGATCGTATTGGCGCTGGACTATTACCAGTCCGAAAGCACCTATCGGGTATTTAACGGTTATTACTACGGCGACGGCGGCGTCACCGAGACGCTGATGAACTGTATCTGCTATCAGACGGACATCGAGGCCATGTACCTGTTTGGCCGCTTCACTGTCCAGCCCGACACCGGCTGGGACAGCCAGCCGGACGGCGTGCGCTTTGCCGACCGCTTCCGTCTGTGTGCGCCGGTGGAGGAGGTCGCGCTTTCCGATATCACCGTACAGGGCTTCCCGTTCTTCCACGGCGCAATGCGGCTGAAAAAGACGTTCACGCTGGAAGATACCAATCTGTGTCTCCGCTGCGCGGGACGTGTGCAGTACGTGCGCGTGCTTGTAAACGGCCAGAAGGCCGGAACACTTCTCTTCACCGACACGCTTGACCTTGCGCCGTATCTCCATGCCGGAGAAAACACGGTTCAGCTGGAGCTGATGGCCAGCAACCGCAATCTCCTTGGCCCGCACCACAACGCCGCCGAGCCGGAGCCGATTGCCGTTGACCCGACGCTGTTCTCGCTCTATGGAAGCTGGCGCGATGACAGAAGCGACGGCTACCGCGACAATTACGCCTTTGTCAGCTTTGGCTTACAAGAAACCGCTGTCAAAGCGACAGCCGATACAGCGCGTACATAAACATACGCATAAACCTAAAAATCACCCCGAAAGCATAGCTTTCGGGGTGTTTGCTTTCTTTGGGATACAACCGGAATGGGAATTATTCTTCCTCGGCGTCCTTCTTGGCGTCCTCGATGATCTTGGCCTGGTTCATCTGGGGGACTTCCTCATAGCGGACGAAGTTCAGCGTGTAGCTGCCGCGTCCCTGCGTCATTGCGCGCAGATCGATGGTGTAGGAGGTCATTTCGCCAACGGGAACCTCAGCCTCAACGGTCTGATAGCCGGGATTCTCGGGATCGGGGTTCATGCCCATGACACGGCCGCGGCGCTTATTCAGGTCGCCGATGATGTCGCCCATGTTGGAGTCGGGAACCAGAACCTTCAGCTCGCCGATCGGCTCAAGCAGCGTGGGGCCGGCGGTGGGCAGACCCTCTTTATAGGCGATACCGGCAGCGGTCTGGAACGCCATATCGGACGAGTCGACCGGATGGT